>NZ_DBHKZA010000004.1:41982-129603 GCF_057314935.1 Achromobacter sp. | reverse complement strand
CCTACAGACGAAAAAAAAGCACCGCGATCGCTCGCAGGTGCTTGATTCTCTTACCGCCTTCGTGAAAAAGCGGGGGTGGTGGGCTGAGCGAGACTCGAACTCGCGACCAACGGATTAAAAGTCCGCCGATCTGCAAATCCCTGCAAGTCAGAATGTCTTTTCAATCAAAGACTTGCAACGATAGCCCCCCTTTAGCCACTGGACATTCAATCAGTGATTCGCAGGGTTTTGCGGTCTTTTTTAATGATTGCGGTCAAGATTTGGTCAAGGCCCGCTGCCGCGCGAACCTAGCAGGACTTTCACCTCTCTGGCGCGCCGACACATGCGCCAGCAGCCCTAGCCGCTCCTTCGCGGCACATCCCCAGTCACGCTGGATAGTCAGCTAAACCCGCAGCCCGCGTATGTCGCCCACGGCGGCAGGCCGAGGTGCGCACGTCATTCGCAGAGGATCTATATGGTTCAGTCGTCCGCGGCCTACCCATCCGGCGCCGCATTTGAATTTCCATCCACGGCGCGCGACGCACGCCAAGCAGCTCGCACTTGGTTCGAAACGGCTCCGGAGATGACTCCGGCTCAGTACCGCGACCAGCAATTTATCGAGCATTGCAAAGGCAAAGCCGATTCGCCCCTCGAACGCAGAATCCGGCGGGACGCCTTCAAGCAGGCATTTGCTGAGGCCATGGGCCACATCGTGGTGGAGGAGGCGAGGCTTCATGCGCTCCCTGCTTGAGCGCCCGATCACATTCCGGCTATCCGATGACGCCCGCCGGCGGTACGCGCAAGCAGCTGCGGATCGCGGCATGACGCTTTCCGCGTACCTGCGGGATCGGCTCGAAGTCGACGACCAGGTCGCCGAACATGTTTCGCAGCTGCGCCTCACGCTGCTGGATAACGCCCCGAGCGGACAGTCCGACGGTTCGCTGCTCCCCATCCTCCTCGAACTGTTGCTGCTCACCAGGCGACAGAGCTCCCCGGCCGAGCTGCGCGCCGTTCACCATGAACTTGAACGGCAGGGCGTGACGCCCCAGACCTTCAAGTAACTCTTTAGGATCCCCAATGCAAGCACCCCTCTTGGCGGCCGTCGTCTCGGCGGCCTGCCTTCTTTCGGCCTGCGGATTTGTCCCGCCCGCCCCTCCGACACCTCCGGACTCCGGACGCATCCTCATCAACCATGCTGATCCGCGCACCGTTCTACCGGGTAAATCGCCGACCGCCCTGGCTTCGGCAGACATTCCCCCCATCCCCGTGCCGGAAGCGCCGCCCAAGCTCGAAAGCACTGCACCAGCTGCCAGCGCGCCTAAGCCAGCCGCGACTGAGGCAACGCCTGGTGCCAGCGCCTCTGCGTCGGCGCCGCCGCCGGTAGCAACAAATGAAGCCTCCGTGCCTACCAACGACGTGAACGAAAGTCCGCAACAAGTCACTCCGACCGCTGGCGCCGTCGTAACGGTCGAAGTTACTCCTACCGAGCCCGTTGCCGAACCGCAAGTCGTGGAGCCGCCTAAACAGATTTGGCGGGTCAGCCCGCAAGACGGGACCGTCCGCCAAGCGCTTGTGCGCTGGGCAGCTGATGCCCACTGGACCTTCGGACCTGATCAGTGGGAACTGAACGTCGACATTCCGATACAGGCTCCCGCCGAGTTCGAGGCGGACTCGTTCCGAGAAGCCACTCAGGCGCTATCGCAGGCGGTCGCCATGGGTGAATCGCCGATCCGCCCCTGCTTCTATGCCAACCGCGTGCTCCGCATGTTGCCCTTCACCCGCAGCTGCAACCGATCCCCCGCCACGCAATCCTAGCCGTGGCGTTGAACAGGAAATCCAATGATTGCTTACCGCACCGTACCGACGGCGGTCATGCTGGCAACGCTTGCTGGCTGCTCGGCCCTGCAGGCCACCGATCGAGTCGAATCCCGCGCCGCCCTCCGTCAAGCCGACGGCACGATCGCGCTGGACCATTTCAAGCTCAAAGCCGGAGACATCGACCGGGCAAAGGGTCAAGTCGTGCAGCTCCCCTGGATCGCCGGCCGACCGCAGCCCTTGGCTCGCGAAGTCACCCTGCCCCCGGCGCTCCGGGCGAACGTCAATACGACGCTGCTCTTTGAGAACAACTCCGCCGATCTCAAGACGCTGGCCGACCGGATCCAGATCGCCACCGGCATCCTGACGCAGGTCACTGCCGACGCCCTGCTCCCCGCCGAATACTTCTTGCCTCGCCTGGCGGGCGATCTCGGCGCGGTGAACCCGCTTAGCCTGAGCGCCAGCACGGCTGACACGCTCGTCCCGGCTCTAATCCCCGGCGCGGCAGTGGATCGTGTTGCGGGTCCCGCGCTGCCGACGGGCGTAGCGCGCACAAAGATGGCCCCCCTGCCAGCTGGCCAGGCCCCGCTCGCCTCCGTGCTGGACGCCATCGCCCTGCGCCTGGGCGTGTACTGGCGCTACGACGACAAGATCGGTGCGCTGCGCTTTTACCGGACAGAGACCAAGAGCTATGTGGTCCGCACGCCCACTCAGGCGGCCGAGGAAAACCTGCAGCGCGATATCAAGTCGACCAATTCGATGCTTGCAGACAGAACCACCGCGGGTGCGAAAGACGAAGCCCGCGAGCTGGCCGCAGTTGTCAGCAAGGTCACCCAGTTCCTCAGCCGCGCCGGCGTGATCAAAGCGGCGGACGGCGCGTCGAACACGATCGTGGTGACGGACACCAAGGAAGCTCAGGACCGAATCAGCGAATTCCTGGACGCCGAGAATCGGCAGATGACTCGTCGCGTGCGCCTGGTCTTCGAAGAAATCACGGTGCAGAGCGATCGGATCAACCAGGGGAGTGTGGACTGGAGCATCCTGTTCAACAGCCTCGGGCGCCAGAACACCGCGTCAGCAATTGGTGTCGCTCCAATGCTGGACGCGGCCAAGGCCGCTGGCAGCGTAGGAGCCACAGTGGGCAGCGGCCCGTTCGCAGGAACCAACCTTGCACTGTCAGCGCTATCGCAATTGGGTTCGATCATCGACCACAAGAGCATCCCGCTCCTGATGCAAAACCGCCGCCCAGGCAAGTACGACACCCGCCGCTCCTTCGACTACATCAAGGACCTGCAGCAAACGCAAAGCACGTCGGACACCTCAGCCCCCACCGTCACGGTCACGCAAGACAACAAGACGGTCGGCACTTTCCTTACGGTTGTGCCGGACGCGCAGGACGACGGCCAAGTGCTCTTGACCATTGCCTACGACGACACCCGGCTCATCGAGATGAAAAAGGAGCCGGTCGGTGCGCGTGGTGATCAGTCATTTGTCCAGCAGACTGACATCGGTGGCCAGGGACGAGTGCAGCAGGTGATGGTGCGCCCCGGCGAGCAGGTCGTGATCGGCGGCTACCAACAATCGGCCGACACCTCTACCAGGCGGCGCCTGGATGACAAGGCTCCGATGCTCGCCGGCGGCTCCGACGCTTCGCAAGAGAAGCAGATGCTCACGGTCGTGCTGGTCACGGCCATTCCCGAAGAAGGATTCTGACGTGGCACGACGAGAGAAAGCCCCGCGGCGGCTGAGCTATCGGCTCGTCGCCATCCCCGGCACATCGAATCAGCTTGTCTTCGGCGTCCGATGGCAGACGGTCCTCGGAGAGGATCCGCAGAAAGAAGCGCTGCGGCTGGCACGCAAGGTGAAGGCCACGCACTTTGTCCACAGCGATGCCCGCAGCCCTTCCGTCGGACTCCTCATCGCCAAAGGGAAGGAGCGTCGCGCAAAGACGCGCGCCAGCCTATTCTCGGCGGCCTCCGCGTTTGCACAGATGCACCGTCACGGCACCCACATCGTGGCGCTCAACCTGCCCGACAAATCCGTATGGATTGCCGTCGTCGTTGCTGGTGTGGTCCAGGCAGGCGGAGACGCGGTCTTCGCAGATCTGCAGGCGGCACAGCGTGCGCTCGATGAGGCGCTGGCCCGCTACGGCGAGGCGCAGGTGCACGGGGACCACCGCACGCAGTCGCGGCCTTTCTCCTTGCAACAGCTTGCCGCGCACACCAACCAGCAGTCGACCCTGCGCCGAGCGGGCTTCAGTCTCGCGATGGTCTCGCCCTTCTGGTGGACCATCCTGGGGCTATTTCTGGTGTACGAGGCCTGGGACATCGGCATGAGCTACTGGGAGGAGCGGCAAGCACGAATTGCACAGGAGATGCTGGCCGCGCAGCCCGAAGTTGACCCAGCAACGCTGTGGAAAAAGGCAATCGCTGCGTGGGCAAAGACCGCGCGAACACTTGGCGAGCCGGGGCTCACTCCGCTGCTGCAACAAGTGGAGTCCGTGCCGACCGCGCCCGGTCGGTGGAAGCTCGTCGAGGTTGACTGCCAACCCAAGGTTCGCAGCTGCGTAGCGAAGTACGAGCGCACGCGACTTGCGGATAATCGCACCCTGCACGCGGCCTTACCTCCCACCTGGAAGATTGAGCATGTCGATCTGGAGAGCGCGAACGCCTCCTGGACCGTCCCTGCGGGGCTGGCGGCTCAGCCGTTGCTGCTGGCGGAACTCCCCGACGCAAACGCGATGCGGCAGGTTTGGGAGCCATCCTGGCAGGCACTGCGCCCAGCGCTGCAGGACATTTCTCTGTCTGCGCCAGGACAAGTGCCGATCTCGGTACCGAACATCAAGCTTGCCAACGGGTTGGAACAACCCGTGATCCGGCCCAAGGAGATCAAGCTTCCGGCAACGCGCGCGCTCGTCATCAACGCGCCGCTGCGCTCCCTGTACGGCTTGGCGCTTCCGCGCGCCACCGAAGTCACGCAGTTGCACGTGCGCTTTTCGCCAGATACCACACCAGGGCTCACGACGAGCGCCTTCGACACAACGCTCAAAGGAACCATCTATGTTGAATCGCCCTGAACGCAGACAGCGACAACGATTCGTCGCAATAGTCGTCTGCGCAGCAGCTGCAATTGCCGTGCCGCTATCGGTGGCGGCGCAGATTCCCGTCTTTGGCGTCGATGCCGTCAATCTAAGCCAGCCAGTTCCTCGGATGGTGCAAGAACTGTTGGAGCTCGATGCCCAACGCGCACTCGATGAGGAAAAGCGCAAGGCGCAGCCCGGAATAGGCGAAAGCGCGCACCTTGCCGCTTCTGGCCCGCCTGCCGCGCAGGCCGCCAAACCCGATCCAAACGCAACGCCAGTTGTTGCCCCGCCTCGGCTTCTCGCCATCACAGGTGTCGGCAAGCAGCTGACGGTGATGGTCGACCAGGCGGGCCGTCGGGCGCATTTTCGCAGCGGCCACGCCGAGCCGGTTGCCGGCGTCGACCTCGGACTGCGCCTGCAGGCCGTTTCGCAACCCTGCGCCAGCTTCGTTGACCAGTCTCAGGACGCAGTCACCTATTGCCTTAATCGGGGAACACCATGATTTCAAGCTTCCTTCAGTGGGTGCGGCGGCTCAAGCGAACGTTGCATGTCAGCCTGCGCGAACAAGAGGAAATGCCGGTGCTGGATATGCATGCATCGATGCCTGCAGTGCCCACCGGTGACGACTACCCGCACCTCGATTCGTTCGAAGACATTACGCAAATGCAGCCGGCGTTCAGGACGCTCAAGGTCGATTGGTGCGGCTCGACATCGGCGGTCACCGCATGCGTCGCCGAGCTCGAGGGACCGCGCTATGTCGTGTTCGTCAAACCGCGCGAAGTCGACACGGACATCTTTCGCGCCGTCAAACAGCGCGCCATCGACGCCGCCAAAGGCCCGGTCCACATATATACGATCAACCCGGTCATTCTGCTGACCCTTGTCAGAGAGCGGATGCAGGCCGAAGACGTGATGCAGCGAAGCTCCCGGATCCGTGGCCAAAAGGAGAAGTCGGCGGTTCGCCAGGGGTTCTACGACATTGTGTCCTGGGCGGTTCGCAACGATGCGAGCGATCTGCATCTGAACATCGACACTACGGCCGCGAAATCGCGCATCAGCGCCACCATCGACGGCCAGTACACCACGCCTGAACATCTGGCGATGCCCACGCAGCAGCTCCTCGACATGGCCAGCGTTGCATGGCTGGATGTCAGCGGCGGGAACGGCCTATTCCTTGACATGGCCAACGAGCAACAGGGCCGGCTGTACGAGGTGGTGGACGAGCGCAGCTACATGCTTCGCTGGGGTTCATTCATTGCGGACAAGGGGCCGTCCATCACACTGCGCCTGCTGGACGTGGACTCCAAGGTGCAAACGGTGGACATGTCAGCCCTTGGATACCTCCCCTCGCAGATCGCCCAGTTCGAGCGGGCGATGCGCAGCATGGGCGGCGCCATCGTCATGGGCGGTATCCCCGGCTCCGGGAAAACGGTGAGCATCGCCCAACTCATCGTGCGCTTGCCGAAGACCCGCAAGCGGATGTCGATCGAGGATCCGGTGGAACTCATCATGGAGGCAGTGCTCCAAGCCAGCGTTTCGCGCTCATTGGATGGCTCCGACCGCGACACGATGAAATCGAAGCTCATGGCGCTCAAGCGGGCAGCCGCCAGTGACGTCTTTCTCGGTGAGATTCGCGATGTGCTCACGGGCGCGGCATTTCAGGACATCGTGCTCTCGGGCAGCAACCTTTATTGCACGACGCACGTGGGAGGTGCGCTTGCCATTCCGCAGCGGTTTGCCTCCAGCGAAATCGGAATACCGCGCAGCACGCTGGGAACCCCTGGCGTGTTGAAGCTGCTGGTTCACCAGGCCCTGATGCCAAAGTTGTGCAGCTGCGCCCTTCCCGCCGTGGCACTCCTTGACGGCGCCCAGGATCGGATGGGAATCAATCGAGATCGCGATACATGGCAACGGTACTTGGCGGACATCGAAGCCCTATACGACTTCGGCAGCGATCCGCTCAAGATCCGTAACCCGGACGGGTGCGAACACTGCCGCAAGAAGGGGATCCCTGAACTCTTCGGGTACGCAAGTCGTACTGCAGTAGCAGAACTTTTCGAGCCCTCTAGTGATCCCGATGCACTTCGAGCCATCGCAAACGGGGACGAGATCCGCCTGAGAGCGATCTTCGCCAGCCAGCGCACCGCCCGTTACGACGACCCTGATATGGAAGGAAAGTCGACCATGGAATGCGCCGTCTACAAGATGAGCCAGGGAATGATCGACCCCCGGGACATTGAGCCTCACTTCACGGCGTACGCAACACTTCTGCGCCAAAGGAAAAAGGGATGAAGATTCCCTTCTACTTCACGCGGGTGGGCCAGGCCGCCAGCAAGTTCGCGCGTGCCCGTGCGGACTGGTACGAATACTTGGCGGACATGACGGAGGACACTCAGGGGCGCCGGACGTTCCTCAGCATTCTTGAGGCAGACGCCCAGCGCTATGGCAAAAGCGCCCGTGGCGTCCTGTCGGCTTACTGGGCGCACCGAATTGTGGAGACGGGCGAGCTTGGCAGGACGCTTCACCGGACGCTCCCACCGCGAGAGGTAGCGGAATTCGTTTCGCTGCAAACCCAAGGGCAAGCAGTCTTCGCAGGAGGGCTGCGCGACATGGCCGCCGTCGTGCGCGTGACGGCCAAGCTTAGGTCAATCCTCGTCGGAACGTTGGCGGTGGCTGCCCTAATGCTGCTGCTGGTCTGGGCCATGGTGATGATCGCGGTCCCCTACCTCACCGCGCCCATGCTGCAGGACGCCATGCCCGACATACGGTTTGAGCTGCTTAGTCCGTCGACCCAGGCGTTCTTCGACATGGCGCAGTGGATTCGGGACAAAGGTATTCGGCTGTGGTTGGTATCGAGTGCCCTCGGCGTTGGTGTCTATCTCTCGTTTCCCTATATGGACAACGCGCTACGCCGGTGGCTCGACAAGTGGGGACCGTATCGGCTTTACCGGGACGTTCAAGCGATTGCGGTCGTGAGCACGGCGGCAACCGCCGTCAAGCCTCGCGCCGGCAAGGTCATGCAGATCCGTCAAGCGATAGAGCTGCAGTTACCCGGGGCATCCCGCTGGCTTAGCCGTCGGCTTCAGGCCATTCAGAACCGACTCGACGACGCAAAAAAGGGCGCGGAGATTTTTGACGTTGGCCTGCTGGATCGAGAGATCTACTGGTATCTCGAAGACCTCACGAACACGCTTGGCCTGGACGCGGGCTTGCAGATGACCCGCGCACGCATGGAGACCACCATTCTCAAGCGCGTTGAAGACCGCGCAAAGGTGCTGCGATGGGCGGCGCTCATTTGCGCCGTCCTCTTCATGGCAGGCCTCTTCTTTTGGCATCAAAGCGTGATCATGGACATGCGCAACGCCTTGATGATCGACGCAATGTAGCAACTCGCCGCCACGAAAGCTCGTGGTGAAAACTCATTCGAACAATCGGAATTCAGATGCAACAGCACAACATCGCAACCCAGCGTGCAATCCAACGCGCCAAATCTGCGGACCTTCGCCGTCAGGGCGGTTGGACGCTGGCCGAGGTGGGCGTGGTCATCACTATCGTCATCATCCTCGCTATCGTGGGATTCCCCTCGGTAAAGGGCTTCTTTGTTCAAGGTCGTGTCCCTGCGGCGGCTGGTGAACTGCAGCGGTTCATGTCCACTGCACGAATCATGAGCGAAGGTGACTCGGCCACGCCTTACTCGGCGATCGACAACGCGCAGAACCTGGCGCCGTCGCTGAGGGACTCAACCGTTTTCAAGGTGACCGGGAACACGGTTGCACACCGCCTCGGCGGTACCGGCGTGGGCTCGAACGGGACGATCACTATCGCCCCGGCCGCGCTGGGTGGCGGCGCGGTAGGAAGCGCGTTCTCCCTGACGCTGACGAACGTCAACCATCGCGCCTGCCCTGTCCTCGCCTCCACCTTGAACGGCATTTCCGAGATGATCAGCGTGAACGGCACGGTCGCAAAAACCTTGGGTGCCAACAGCGAGTCGGGGACGTTCAACGCCGTCACCGCCCAAAACCTCTGCGTCAATGGCGACAACAACACCTTCGTCTTCGCCACGCGCTGATTCCCTGGGACTGCGTGTGGGACGTGCCACCGGCACGCCCCGACGGGCTCTCAACGGAGGCGAACCAATGCAATTATTTCAATCACCGCTGCCCTCCCGCGCGCGCACACAGGCAGGCTTTACTCTCGTCGAGGTCACGGTCGCCCTACTGCTCGTCATGTTGCTGGCTGTATTCGCGGCGAAGGAAGTCAGACGCAAAGCAGACGAAGGCGCCGCTGAAGCGACCGGCCGTTACCTGATGCAAATCCGGGGCGCGGTGGTCGATCTGCAGTTAAAGCACGAGGCCTGGCTGCGCGGCGAAGACCTCACCGGACTGCCCGCAGGCTCGTATCCCACGCCTCCAGCTCTAGCCTGGGCCAGCGTGGGAGGTGCGCAAGTGGCGCGGGGCGGGCTCTCCGATCTCACGGCGCTAGGGCTGCTGCCGGCGACCATCCCGCGATACCCGAGCTTGGGAGACGTAGCGCGGTTCATTCTGGTCCGACAGGGTGCCTGCCCAGGCGCTGATTGCCGTACCAGCGCCTTCGTCTACGCCTGCCATCCCATCAACGCAGCGCGCAGCCTCCGACAGAATGCCGGATGCACACCGCCTGCCGCCAACCGTAGCGTTTTCGACCAAGCCCTCCTGAGCAAGGTGGTTCTGGCCGCTGACGGCTACGGTGGCCACGACGCGCGCGGGTCCGCAAATGTACGGGGGCCGCTGATGGACATTCCGCGTGCCTGGTTTGACTTCGGCACAGAGCCAGGGCATGCAGTCATCGCTGCAAGCCTGGACGCCACACCCTTCGGCCAGTTCGTGCGGCATGGTGAAACCCGCCCCGTCACTCTGCATAACACCTTGACAGTGGGAGAGACGATCCAGAGCAACAAAGGCTTGCTGCTCAAAACGTCGGTCGCCCCAGGCGCCGCATGCACGATCGAAGGTCTTTACGCTTCAACGGCCAATAAGATGCTCGCGGTTTGCACGGGCGGGGTGTGGTTTACGCCCTTCGGTCACGTGGTTACTGGGGTGTACAGCAACCTGCCGACCGATGCAGCAGTTCCGGCGCTCACCTGCCCAGCAGGTCAGACGCCGTGGAGGTATGCGTCGATCCAATCCCTAGACGTCACTGTCACGGGGACTGACGTTAACGTTGGCGGTTCGGTCGGAGGGACCATTCAAGGATCAGGTTCGGTCAATGCCGCAGGCTCCGTAACCGTGAACGGCACGTTCGCGGGAAGCTTCCAAAACTCTGGCTCCAGCTATGTTCGGGTGGGCCAGGCCGTGGCAATGAGTGGCGACCGCGTAGTTATCTCTCCGGCAGGCGCAAACGCACGCGCCGCCGTCATCCAGGGCTGCAGGAACTAGGCAGTCCCCCACGTGCGTCCACTATGGACGCACTCATCACCTTTGAGGCAAGCATGAATTTCCACACTCTCAAGTGCTGGGGCCGGCGTGCGCTCGCCCTGACTGCGTTGCTGGTGTCCACCCACGCCGCGGCTGCGGCGGACCCGAATGGCAAGCAGGCCGACGTCCAGCTCAAGACGGACCTTACGCTCATGAACGTCCAGGTCACCCAAGGCGCGCCGCTTCCTCCTGGCGGCTGCTTCTCAGGCTATGCCTGGCACACAACTTACGGTGGTTGCCGCCTGGCTCAGTCCCAGTCCGAATCTGCCACTTGCCCCGCGGGCTATACCGGCAGCCGAACTCGGTACCGAACGGCTTACATCTTGCAGGCCAATCACGCCGACGTCGCCTACGAGGGCTGGGGGCCCTGGCAAGACGCATGTGTGGCGGCGCGCCTTCCTGGGGTAGTCGACGCCCTAATAGCGGGGGTCAACGGCGGCCAAAGTGGATGGTCGGACAATCACTCAACCATCGTTACGCCGAACCTTCAGCGCGCCATGTTGGTGTACTACGGCACCCGCTACGGGGTCACGATTCATCGACCCTCGGCCACTTTGAACTGCTTGTTCGCGTCGGGCACCACCGCCGGTAGCGGCAACTCTAACGATCCCATCTGGTACGGCAAGCTGGCGGAACCCGGCGAGTCGGTCGAAGTTAGGGGTGAAAGCGGCTTTTTCGGATACTGCAAACTGTCCAACAGCAATCGTACCGCCGAGCTGTACGGAAGCTGCGACGGCCACACGGGCGGCGATGGAAGCCACTGCATTCCAGCCACTCGTGTAGTCAACATCACGTCCGTGAGCGGTTGCATCGTGACTACCGAGACGCGTGAAGGCCGCAACATCGTCGACGTCGGTAGCTACGACATCTGCCACTAATCTGAGGACCCCAACCATGCAGATCCTGCGGCGCCTGATGGCGCTTATCATTGCTTCGATTCTCCCGGCACTGTCATCTCCGGCGTGGGCGCAAAGCCCCGGTCAATTCGATTATCTGACCGGCGACAAGAAATTGGCCTGCGAAGCGCTCATTTGCCTTTCCAGCGGAGTACGGCCGGGGCAGTGCGACCCGGCCCTCTCGCACTTCTACGGCATCAAGAAGAAAAAGCTGTCCGACACGCTGGATGCTCGCCATGACTTTTTGAAGCTGTGCCCGTCCTCCAACCAAACCAAGGAAATGGCATCACTCGCAGATGCGCTCGCCCATGGCGCAGGGCGATGCGACGCAGGCTCCCTAAACGCGGGCCTCGGCGCCTGGCGAGGGACCAGCGACGACGGATACCCCATCATCAGCAACAAACGACCGGGCTACTGCAACGCCTATGTCTCGCACGAGTACACGTCATTTGATGACGATCTGCCTCGCTACGTTGGAACGCCCGAAGAGCGCGGCTACTGGGTTGAGGCGAAGGACTATGACCGCGAACTCGCCAAGTACGAAAAGGAACTCGCCGAGCGCAAGCAGCACGAGGAGTGGTTACACGGCTCTGGAAGCGGGGGGAATTAGACGATGGACTTTCCCACGCTCGCCCGGCAGTGCGCGCCTGACGTGCATATCAGTACGCTGAGCGCGGTAGTGCGGCACGAGTCTGCGTTCAATCCGCTTGCCATTGGCGTCAACGCCAAGCCGCATCGAAGCATCCGCCCCAAGTCCAAGGAGGAAGCTGTAGAAGCGGTGCGTGAGCTAATGGCCAAGGGGGTCGACTTCGATGTCGGCTACGGCCAGATCAACGTGCGCAACTGGAAGTGGCTGGGTGTCACGCCGGAGTCCATCTTTGACCCTTGCGTGAACCTGGCTTCTGCGCAGCGCGTACTCGTGAATTGCTACCAGCGCGCAGCCAAGCTGCATGGGCCTGGACAGAATGCGCTGTATGCGGCATTCAGTTGCTACAACACTGGCAACCTCACATCAGGTTTCACCAATGGCTATGTCGGCAAGGTTATCGCAGGCGCGGGCCTGGCCGTACCGGCAATCGTGAAGGACGCCGGCGCCATCGCCCACGCCGAACGCAAGGCAGGTAGTTCACCGCCACCCAAGCCATCCAAGCCAGACGCATTCCAAGCGCCCCGCAGAGATGCGTTCGGCACCCGGCGCAACGATGCCTTCACGCCGCAGACCGACGCGGTATTCGGGCGTCCAGTACCGACCTTGCCCACACGTCCGCCTACGCAGTAGCCACGTACCCCTCAACGTGTTTAGCCGCTAAACACCGGAATTTTCCCATCAGCCTCAACAAACGCCTCCCCGCCGACCGGCCGGAAGGCCACACCCATTGGAGTTTCACATGTTTGTCGCTTCCTCTTCCTCCCACATCAAAACGCCGTCCAAGAGCTGGCGCATGCTCACCGCACTGGCATATGCCACCCTGGCAGCGCTCCTCATGCTGCAACCTGAGCTGGCCATGGCTCAGCTCGAGAAGGCCACCAGTGCCACGCAAGCTCTGAAAGACTGGCTTTGGCTGATCATCCCGGTCATCGGCCTCATCTCTGCGGGCATCATCGGCATCCTTTACTCCTTCGACGTGATTCGCAAGGAGACCGCCTATCAGTGGGCGGTGGGTATGGTATTTGCCGGCGCGATCGCTGGCGGCATCATCAAGCTGCTCTTCTAAACATGGCCACCTCGCCTAAGCAGAAGGCAAAAGCCCCCGCCGCAGCCGCCCCAGTTGCGGTGGGGTCCGAAGTGCCGCCCAACCGCTTCCCTCTTTTCAAGGGAGCCACCCGCGTCGCCACCGTCCCGGGTGGAGTTCCGACGCGGGCGTTTGCGGCCCTGGTCTTCCTGACCGTCACGGCGGCGTCCTTCACCCTGTGGGGCTGGCTGCTCTTCCCTGCGCTCTATCCGATCATGGCCATTGTCAGCCGCAACGATGACCGGGCCTTCTGGATCTGGGAGCTTTGGTTGAAGACCAAGATCTTCGCCAAAAACAAGGGCTTTTGGGGAGCAGTTTCGCTCACACCCACGCCCTACAGTCCGCGGCGCCCATGGGCACGCGGGCGCGGAGTTCACGACCGATGAAACAACAATCCACCGTGACGCTGCCGGCGCATGAGCCACCGGTTAGCGAATACGTTCCCTATTCCCACCACGTCACCCCGACCATCGTCGCAACCCGCGACTGGGAGTACCTTTCAGTGTGGCGTATCGACGGCCGTACATTCCAGGGCTACAGCGAAGAGGAACACTATCGCTGGGTCGAGGAGCTGAACAACGTCTTCCGTGGCTTTCCGACTGGATTCGGGATCTGGTCGCACCTGGTCCGGCGCAAGGTCTTCGAGTACCCCGAGAGTGACTATCCGGACCAGTTCTCGCGAGATCATGACGCCGCGTACCGCAAGGTCTTTGCAGGCAAGCCGCCGATGATCAACGAGATGTACTTGACCGTGCTGATGCGGGCGCAGATTGATCCCGCGCTGCGATTGCTCTCGAACTTTGAGAAGCGCACCGCGCGCGCGGCGCTCGCCTGGCAGAACCAGGCCATCGAGCAGCTCGATGACGTCAACCGCAAGCTTCGCGGCTCGCTCAAGCGCTATTCGCCGGATCTCTTGTCCATCGTCGAACGCGAGTCGCCGCAAGACATAGGCGATGAGGAGGCTCCGCGCAGGATGTCGCGGTTCTCGGAGCCCGCGGAGTTCCTGGGCTATTTGCTCAACGGCAAGATGCAGCCCGTGCCGCTGGTCAATGCCCGGCTCTACAACTACCTGCCGACCAGCCGGCAGTTCTTCTCCACGCACGGTGAGCTGGGCGAGATGCGCGGGCCCGACTGGACACGCCGCTATGTGATGTTGGAATTGCGTGAATACCCCAACAACACCAGAGCTGGCCATCTGAACTGCCTGCTCAATCAGCCTCATGAGTTCGTCCTGTCGCAGTCATTCGGGGCAATGTCCAAGGCAGACGGTCTGAAAGCCCTATCGCGCCAGATCAAATGGCTGCAAGACTCGGGCGACTACTCGTCGTCACAGATCGCGGATCTGCACAAGGCGCGTGACGAGTTGGCCGCCGGCCGCTTCGTCATGGGGGATCATCACGCAACGATCCAAGTGTTCGGAGAGGACAACGAAAGCGCCCTTCGCGCGGCTGCAAACATCAGCGGCGCGCTGGCCGATGAGGAGATCATTGGAAAGCTGTGTGATCGCGCTTCCCTGGCGGCATGGGCCGCGCAGCTCCCAGGCAACTGGAAGTGGCGCCCTCGCCCGGCGCCCATCACCTCGCTCAACTTCCTGAGCTTCGCGTCCATGCACAACTACCTCTTCGGAAAGCCCGCGGGCAATCCTTGGGGTCCGGCCGTCACGATGCTCAAGACGACTGGGGGAACGCCCTATTACCTGAACTTTCACGCCTCGCTGGAGGACGTGGACGATACAGGCAAGCGTCGCCTTGGCAACACGTCCATCATCGGGCAGTCAGGCGCTGGCAAGACCGTTCTGTTAGGGCATCTGATCACCCAGGCACGCAAGTTCAATTACACGGGCGTCGTCTTCGACAAGGATCGCGGCATGCAAGTCACGGTCATGGCGATGGGCGGTAAGTATTTCCCGCTGCGCCTGGGCGTCAGAACCGGTTGGAACTACCTGCAGCTGCCGCCCACCGCCTCCAACGTCGCATTCATGGCGAGCATGACGCGGCAACTGGGCGCCAGGGGCGACGAGCCGCCCAGCAGTTCCGAGCAAAAGCAGATCGCCGAGGCAATCGACCACCTGGTCAGCCATATCGACTTGGGGGACCGGTGCCTTTCTACCCTGCTGCAGTTCTTGCCTTCGGCGCCGGCGCCAGATGGCCAGCTCAGCTTGAAGGACCGCCTCAAGCGCTGGTGTGCCGGAAGCGAGAACGGCTGGCTGTTCGACAACCCGAAGGACGAGCTTGACCTCGCAGTCACAGATCTCTTTGGCTTTGACCTGACGGAGTTTCTCGAACAAGGGCCGATCCGGGACGCGGCGATCACATATTTGCTTTATCGGACTGACCAGATGATGGACGGCCGACGTATCGCCCTGTTCTTTGACGAGGTGCAGCACCCGCTGAAAGTGCCGTACTTCCAAGCATCGATGCAGGACGCCAGCCGCACCGTTCGCAAGAAGAACGGCGTCCTGGTGTTCGCAACCCAGGAACCGGCGGCGATCTTGGAGAACCCGGTGGGGCGCTCGCTCATTCAGCAGTCGGCAACTGCCATGTTCCTCGAGAACCCCAAAGCAACCGCCGAGGAATATGTCGAGGGTTTCAAGTTGTCCCCGGCCGTCTTCAAGATGGTCAAGGAACTGCCGCCATTCAGCCGGCAGTTCGTCGTCAAGCAAAACGAGTCTGCCGTCACCGCCGAGCTGGACCTTTCTTCTTGCCCTGAAGCACTGCTGGTGTTCTCCGGTTCTGAAGACCTGGCCGAAATCGCCGAAGCGGCCGTCGCCACCCATGGCGACGATCCCGCGATCTGGCTGCCCCACTACCTCAAACGCGCCCAAGAGGCGACAAGGAGCTAAAAATGACCCAGAAGCACAACGGCAATACCCGCCTGCGCAGCCCCTGGCGCGCACGGGTCACCGCATGCCTGGCCGCCGTCCTTTTCTGCAACGCGCTGGCCCCTGTCCACGCGAGCGGAATCCCCGTGATTGACGGCGCCAGCCTCGCCGACCGCGCAATCAAGCATGTGGAGACGTTGGCCAAGTACGCCGAGCAGATCCAGGTTCTCAAGAGTCAGCTCGAAAGTCAGAAACGCCAACTCGAATCGCTCACGGGCACGCGCAACCTCGGCGACATCCTGAACAACCCGGCGATCCGCAATGCCCTGCCGGCGGACGCACGAGAGATCCTGCGGGCGTCCAGCGGCGGGCTGGGCGGTATCTCAGACGTCGTGGAGCGCATTGAGCGCGAGGAACGTCTGACCGGGAACTACGAGCAAGACAAGAAGAACCTCGATGCGCGCGCCGATAAACTCGCTATCCGCAGTCAGGCGATGATGGAGCAGACCCAGAAAGCCATGACCGCTCGCGTCAAACAGGTGGACCAGCTCCAGGCGCAGATCAACCAAACCCAGGATCCGAAGGCTATTGCCGACCTTCAGGCTCGTCTGTTGGTTGAGCAGGCCAACATCCAGGCCGACCAAACTCGGGCGGATATGCTGACCCGACAGATCGAGGCGGAGCAGGCACTGATGGAACAGCAGGCCGAGAAGCTCGCCGATAGTTCCTTTAGCCTCAGCGCAATTCGGGCGCCGCTTCCGGGAGCGCGGTAATGGCCACCACCGGGGTTAGCCTTGTCAGTCTCGGTGGCATCGCGAACTGGATCGATCAGTCAGTAACCACGATGCTGACAAATGTCGTCACGCCAATGGTCGCATCCGTCACGGCGAAAATCTTGCCGTTTGTCTCGGTCGGCCTTTCGATCTCACTGATCTGGTACGGGTGGCTAATCTGCTCCGGGGCAATTCAAACCCCGGTACTCCACGCTTTGCGACGTGTCGTCAACATTGTGCTCATTGTGGGCATAGCCGGTGCCAATGGCTTTTATCAGCAAAGGATCGTCACCGTGATGCTGGACTTACCCACGTCGGTCGCACAGCTCTTTACCGGCACCGTCAAGACTCCTTCAGAGATGATGGACGATGCCGCAAACAATGGCGCGGAGATCGGCACGAGGCTGCAGGAGCGCGCACCCAGCGGCATCAGAAAGATCGCACAAGCGTTCGTATTTGTCGTCGTGTCGGTCATCATTACGATCATCTCTGCCGTAATGAGCGCGATCGGCATGCTAGTACTTATCACCGTAAAAGTCGGGATGGGCTTAGTCGTCGTGTTGGGGCCACTCTGCATACTGGCTCTGCTGTTCGATGTGACCCGGGATTTCTTTACTACCTGGCTGCGTCAAGCCTTGTTCTATGCAATCTATGCTGGCCTATTTATGGTCGTATTCATGTTCATCATGGGCATGTTCGGCATGCTGCAGCAAGGGCTGTTAGACCTCACAGCAGCGGATCAGATAAACATCTTTTCCATGCTCACAGCCATCGTCTTTTTCATGATGTGTTCCAAATACATGCTTGAACAGGTCTCCACCGTGGCGGCAAAGATTACGGGCGGAGAAGGGGGGGGTATTTCGGTTCCTTTCCTGGGTAGGATCGGCTAACATTGATCCAAACCTACTGCAAGTCATCATCTCGATTTCAAGACAATTTGTGGGAGAACTGATGGCCCCGATTACGCCCCTGGGCAAACCTCTTTCGAGGGCTCCGCTTGTGAGCCAGGATGTGCCCCTATCTCCGTCCCTTCAGACGGGAGCCGAACAACCGATCTCGGCCTTCCAGTGGGTGAGCTTGGCACGCGCGAGCTGGACGTGGATTCTGCGGCCGATTTGGTATCTCTGCTTCAAATGGCCGACGCAGCTATTTATAGCGGGCACAGCGACTACCCAACGCTCGAGCGATGTTGGACGCGCGCCTTGGCAGAAAAGGCACTCCCAACAGCAACATAATGAAATGACCCGTTCGATGGTTCGGAACATGAGTCAGGATCGCTAGCGCGGTCAAAGCAATATCAACGGCGCCACTGCCGGTTTCTCACAGGGCACAGCAATCGCTGTGCCCTTCTCTTTGAGCTGCGCATTAGCCAGCCTCCTCTGATTTAAATCCCCTCATCTCCTCGGAGAATCGATGAAGCACGCCATATTGGCCGCGCTCGCCGCGGCTCGCCCTTTCACGTCCGTACGAAACGTGCGGCCCTTCCACCTCGTCGGGCAAAGGGAGGAAGGTCATGTCCTCTGAAGATCCCAAGCTCTCACTGCAGCAAGAACTGGATCGCAACCGTGGCCTGGACCGAGACCTTCTTACGGAATTCAGCGTGTCCAGGGCCAAAGCTTGGCGAGTGGCAACAGCCTTCTTTGTGCTGGCGGCACTCGCTGTCGGTGCGCTGACCGCCCTCCTGCTGAGCTACACGCCCCAACCGCCCTACGTTGTGCGTGTCAATGACGCGACCGGCGAGGTCGAGAACGTATCTCAGGTTGGTGATGCACGGGAAGACTACGGCCCCCGGCTCGCCCGTTACTTCGTCACTCAGTACGTGCTTTCCTGCGAAGGCTACGACTGGCGAACCCTGCAGAACATGTACGACCGCTGCGGGTTGTTCAGCTCCCCTGACGTGCAGAAGCAGTACCACTCGAAGTTCGAGGATGACTCGAGAACGGGCCGGGAAGCCCTGGACAAAAAGTATGGCGAGCACACGCGCCTGGCGATCAGCGTCCGCTCGATCACCCCCGGCCCCAACCAGACCGCCACGGTTCGCTTTACCCGAAGCGAGATCGGCCCCAATCGGGCGCCGAATTCTGAGCAGTTCATCGCCACCCTCGCTTATCGGTTCGTCAATACGCCCATGTCGGAAAGCGTGATCCGTGACAACCCGTTGGGCTTTCAAGTCATTTCCTACTCGACCGCTGTCGAAACGCTGAGGTAATCGTCATGCAAAAAGCACAAATCAACGAACTCGCCCGCCGCCTCGAAGATGTGGGCCGCATGGACAACGCACAGCGCACTGCCCTGCTGCGCGACATTGAGCGCTATGCAAAGAGCGACCTTTACGGCGCCGCCCGCTTGTGCAAGGACCATCTCCAAAAGGATGCGAACCTGCGCCTGCCTACCGCTGTGATGGCCGCTGACCGCATCGGCAAGCACTTCGAAGAGCGGATCCGCGAAGCGCGCCGTCCGGTGGAACTGTACGGGGAACAGGACCGACAAATCCGCCAACCGGAAGACGGTCGCGAGTACAAAGGTCCGATCGTTGGGACGACTCCCAACTGCCTGATTCAGCGTGACAACGAGACAGGCGACCTCATCGTCCACGCACGCAACACGCTGAATCGTTCCTTCGAGATGACCGGCAACGAAGAAGCCCTCGCGATCAGCTATCCGTTCAAGGCCGTCGGAGGCGTCGGCCTGGTGCGCGACGCTGACCATGGTAAGCAGGCCGAGCTGGGCGTCGAGCATCAGCACTCGCACCACCAGGTCCGCCAACGCGAGAGCAACCTCGAGATGGGGCACGCCCGATGAACATCCGCTTCAGGCCTTTGGCCTTGGCGGTGCTGACGGCCGCGCTATGCGCGGTCGCAGCGCCGGCCTGGTCGCTTGACCGCCCTGCAGCTTCGCCCAAGGATCAACGCATCCGCTGGACGGACTATGACGCCGCAGACGTCATTCAGGTCGACACGACGCTGGGTGTCGCAACGCAGATCCAGCTGAACGACGATGAGGACTATGTGACTCATGCTTTCGGTGATTCGGCCGCGTATGACTTTCAGCAGATCGGCAAGCACCTCCTGCTCAAACCTATCGTCGAGCAGGCCGACACGAACCTCCTTTACATCACGACCAAGCGCAACTACTCGTTCCTCCTGAAGTATGAAAAGGCCCGAAAGAGCGGTGGTGTCTTTCGCGTGGTGCTGCGCTACCCCGAGCTTGAGCAGGCAAAGTCGGCCGCCCAGGAAGAGCGTGAGCGCGTTCAGCGCGACCTGGCCACGGCGGACGTCGCCATCAACTGGCAGGCTTACTCGATGAGCGGCGACATCAGCTTGGCACCCAGTGCCGCCTGGGATGACGGTGCGCAGACCTGGCTTCGTTTCGCGCCTGGCCAGGATCTGCCAGCCATTTACTTCGTCGACGCCGACGGCCAGGAGGTCATTGTGAACCGCCATATGGAAGACGAACAAACCGTGGTACTCCATCGCGTCGCCAAACGGTGGCACTTGCGAATTGGCAACCAGGTTCTGGCCGTTCACAACGATGGCCCGCCTGTCGCACGCAGCTTGGCCACCGGGACTGTGTCCCCGCAAGTCGAACGCGTCCTTCGTGAGGAGCCAGCGCCATGAAGTTCTTCAAAAGGCGAAAAAGACCCGGTCAAACCATTGACGCCGTGGCGGAGATCGAGGAGCACCAGGCACAGATACAGGGCCGCGGCCGGCCCGATTTGTCCGGCACGGCCAAGCCGATGCAACAGGGCGCAAAAGCGTTCATGTTTCTGATGATCCTGATTGCTCTGATGGCTATCGGCGTAACGGGATGGCGCGCATTTAACTCGCCCGCTGCAGAGGAGGCCGCGCCCGCCGTGCAGGCGAGAATCGAGAACGTGCTTCCCGGCCTGAAGCTCAGACCCGAACCTCCTCCGCCGCCACCTCCGATGCCTGATTCGCCTCTGGCTACGCCTATAGTGCCTGCTCCAATGCAGGCGGAGCAGAAGGGCGCAGTGCCTGACCTTGCACAGGCCGTGACGGTAGACGCAGTCACCCAGCGGCGCTTGGCCAGCGGCCTTCGTGGCACCAAGGGACAAGAAGGCCAGTCTTCCGGGCAGTCCAGCTCTTCCCCTCCGCCAGCACGCGAAGTCGACAGCGGGCCGATGGCCAGCAAACTCACCCCTATGAAGCTCTCGGCATCGCGAGCAGGTTTGATCGGCAACCGAGACATGTTGATCACGCAGGGCTCGATGATCGACTGCGTCCAGGAAACCAAGCTCGTCACTGCGCAGGCAGGCATGCTGAGCTGCTACGCGCCTCACGATATCCGCTCGACCAGCGGTCGCGTGGTCCTGATCGACAAAGGATCCCGGTTCATCGGCTATCAGCAAGGCGTGCTGGCCCAGGGCCAGCCGCGCGTGGGCGTCGTATGGTCGCGGCTGGAAACGCCCAAGGGTGTTGTCATCCACCTGGATTCGCCTGGCACCGGCCCCTTGGGTGAGGCAGGCCTGGACGGCTTCATCGACACGCACTTCGCTGAGCGGTTCGGCGGTGCCATCCTGGTCAGCTTGATCAGCGATCTGGGCACGTGGGCTACCTCACGTGGCAGCAGCGACAACGGGCAAGTGCAATTCAACACGACGGGCGACGCGGCTACCAACGCGGTTACCACGGTGCTGGATAACACCATCAACATTCCGCCGACGCTATACCGCAACCAGGGAGGCCGGTTGGGGATCTATGTCGCTCGCGACCTGGACTTCAGTTCTGTTTACACGCTCCGGTCCGTCCCGCGGTAGCAGCGCAGTCGCCGGCACTGCCAATGCTGCGAAGCTGACCGAAGCTTCCAACGCATCCTCCGTTAGGCCTGCCTGACCTTCGGGTCTCGGCGGGCCAGACGCATTAATTGGATTCCCTATGAAAGACTCCTCCGGTGCACCGCCCGTCGACTCGGGCGGGCGCGACACAGCGTTGCGCCAGATGATGCGTCCCATCTCTGGCTACATGGCCGACGACGCTGTCCGCGAGATCACCATCACCCGGCCTGGCGTTATCTTTACGCGCTCTCAAGGGCGATGGCATGAGCGCCACGATCCGAAGCTGACCTTCAGCTTTCTGGAAGCGTTGGTGAGCGCCATGGCCAGCTACAACAACGTCAACTTCACGCCAATCATGTCGCTGCTGCTGCCGGACGGGGAGCGCGCTCAGGTTGCCCAGCCGCCTGCGGTGATCGACGGCGCACTCTCGATCAACATTCGCAAGCACAGCAGTGTCGTGAAGACGCTGGACGAGCTGGCCGCAGAAGGGGCCTTCGCCAACTGGGTCAATGTGAGTGGTCTGACGGGACACCTCGACAACCTGACCGACAACGACAAGGAATTGCTCGACCTTCTGACAGCGAGGGATATGTTGCAGTTTCTGCGACGCGCAGTCCTTCAATGCCGCAACATCATTGTCGCGGGCAAGACCGGCTCAGGAAAGACGACGTTCGCGCGCAGCCTCATCGACTGCGTGCCCTCCCTCGAACGCCTCTTGACCATCGAAGACGTGCACGAGCTCTTCCTGCCTAACCATCCCAATCGCGTGCACATGATCTACGGCAAAGGTGCGGGCCGAATGTCGGCGACAGAGTGCATCGAGGCCGCCATGCGCAGCTCGCCCGATCGGATATTCCTGTCCGAGCTGCGCGGCCCGGAAGCGTGGGACTACCTGAACGCTCTGAATACTGGCCACCCTGGATCTGTCACGACCACGCACGCCAACAGTGCGCCCGATTCGTTTGAACGCGTCGCGCTCCTCGTCAAGCAGTCCACGGCCGGCAATCAGATGGATCTCGACACCATTCGGCGCTACCTGTTTTCCACGCTGGATATCTCGCTGTACTTCGCCGACTACAAGCTGACGCAGGTGTATTTCAACCCTGGGCGGGTGCTATGAACAAACGCATAGACGTCGAAATCCCGTTCAGAGCGCCGGTGGGGCAGCCGGGTGTTCTACGGCTCCAGCACGAGTGCGGCAAAGGCCAAACCGCACTTCTAGCCATGGATGGCTGTGGCATGCCTGGCGCGCCGACTGCGTCCGCCTCACTTACCACTGCCGACATGCACCAGCTTGTGGATGGCTTGATGGACGCGATCTACGCAATCGAGCGGCAAGAGCGGCTGTGAGTTTAAAACTTGCGTTCGGCTCATGCGTGTAAGTAGCTCTCGCTGGCGCGAGTAGCCCGTTTGCAGGTCACGTGGCGCCCTGGACGCAGCCACAGGTGCTTTGCACCGTCGCTTCCTGGTTCAACCCTCTTCTTCACCTGGCGAGCGCTTCGCTCGCAGCCGAGTAAAATCCATGATTAAAGAACTCGATCTTTCACTTCCGTTCCGGTTCACCGTTATTGCGTTTTGTCTGCTGCTTGTTTTCGTCATTGGTATGGCGAGCGGCATGCAGATGCCTGTTTTCGGGATATCTGCCGGGGTAGTCGCCGCCATGATGTACGTCACGGCGGTGAGTTACGACCGCCGTCTGAAGGCACGCGTCACCCAGCCGCGGCCCATCGTCTGGAAGGTCACTGTGAACGGGATATCGGTCGGGACAATGGCCGACAGGCATTACGCCGCTATTCAGCGCAGCGTTCTCCGTAATAGCGGTGTCGCCGTCGAGCAACTTATGTCCTCTTCGAAGTGGTCGGCCGCCCTCGCTGCGAAGATGTTGCTCATCTGGCCCCTAGTTCTCTTCTGGCTACTGGCACTTCTTGCAATGGCCTTTCCCAATGAAGCGGTACCTATGCTGCAGGAGCTATCGGCGGAGTGGCACGCACGCGCATGGGGCAGCGCAACGCTGACGAATATTGTCGGCATCACCGGCGCGATTTCCATTTTCTTGGCATACCTTTCCATGCCGCCGCGTGTGCGCTCTCGCTACAAGCAGGCCACCGACGCCTTGCTACGCCTGCACTTCAACACGGCCGCCGACGGTGACGTGCAAGTTCATCGGCTTCCGGCCTATACAAACCATGCAAGCCGTACTTGAGCATATGCGCAGCGCCTTTCGCCGGAGGATGCAAGCACGCCTCTTCAAAGGATCGTTGCGGCCACACACCGAAGCGCTAGCGCTCGATGTCATCGATCCGCGCGTCCGTGCACTGGTTGCGGCGTTCAACGTCGACGGCGTCGTCTCATCAGTAAGCAGCTGCGAAGGACATCGGCTGTGGCGCCTGCCGACGCGTCGGACGCCCTTCGTTATGTTCCGTACGGATGTCGCTCGGTCCGCGCGCCTCGCGGGTAGGATCCTGCTTGATTATGGGCAGGCGTGCGAGCTGCAGCACTATTGGGCCATCGACGCAATGTTCGATGCCAACGGCGAGCTCGTCTTCCATCTTCACTGCCCGGACTCCCGATTCCAACGCCAAAAGGTGGACGCCGACTTTATGCTCCTCGCGCATTGGGCTCGAGACGTCTTTCAAGGCCACCCCGCCCAGCAAGCCTGAAGTCCCGGCCGAGCTCGAGGCGCCATCCGAGCGAGCGCGCCAGCGAAGGCGGCCAGCGCGCACTCTGTCCTCTCTGTTTCGTAATCCCAGCGCGCCCGGCCAAGTCCGGGCTTGCGCTGCCGTCGGCGGACCATTCACACCGCCCCGACGCCAATTTCACCCGGAGACTTCCATGACCCGAGCGAACCGCAAACGCGGCGCGCAGGAAGCACGCACCCGCATGGCCTACAAGATCATGCAAAGCGTCTTCGACCGCTGCCGCGCCGAAGGCCTCAGCGCCGAACAAACCCACCAGGCCATCAAGGACGCGTACCCCTGGGGCGAGCGCCGTGCCTGGCCCTACAAAGCGTGGCTGATGGCCCGCCGCGAGTTCTACGAAGCACACGGCCTGCCCCTGCGTGCACGTCGTTCCATTGCTGAATCTCTGGAGGCTGACTCGTGATCGGCAAGCTGTACCCGCACCATCCATTACCCGGCAAAACCTCGAAGCAACGCAAGGGACGAACATGAGCGTCGAAGCATCCAAATGGGCCAGAATGGCCGACGTCCAGAAATCCTCATCCAAGCTCGTGTTGCTCAACTTGGCGCAGCTCGTCCGGTACGATGCCGAGCATTGGACCGTTTTCGCATCAATCGACTACCTGGCCAAGGTCACGCATCTGAATCGCAAGACGGTCATCGAGGCGCTTGGTCGGCTTCGCGAACTGGGCGCGATACAGGACACCGGGCGGCGTGCGGGCGACAATCGCAGCAGCATCATCTATCGCTTGTGCCCGAATGCGGTCCCGCTGATCGATCTAGCGGCCACCGGTGCTGTCGCCGGCGGCGAGGCTCAGGCGGCGCAGCAAGACTTGGGCCTGCAGGACGAGGGAGACGATGCCCCCGCGGCCGCGCCGCCAGTCGACAACCCGCCACCGTTGGACCAACGGCAGCCGGGCGATCGGGATGGAGCCGGTATTGACGGCATGTCCGAGGGGTTGCCCAGAGAGGGCGTCATGACCTCAGCAGGCGACTCCAGCCCCACCCACGACAGTTCTCGGAATTCCGCTCCCGCGACGTATGCAGCCACCGGCAAGGCGGCGAAGGGCTCCCGGAAAAAAGGCCGAAGGCGCCAGCCCGAAGCGCGCGGTGCCGGCGCCGGTGCCACCAGGCTCCCGGTGACCTGGACACTGCCGGAGCGATGGCGAAGCTGGACGCAGGAACAGCGGCCGCTCTGGACGCACGAGAAGATCGACGCCATGGCCGCCACATTCAGCGCCTACATGAGATCCAGGCCCGGCGAGCTGGGCACGTCGCCCGATTGGTTCGAGTCGTGGCGGCTTTGGGTTTTCCGAGAGCGCGAGCCCGGCGAAGCCGCCGGCGCGGCGTGGCAGAACAGTTGGACCGGCATCGTGGCCACGGGCAAGAAGCTGGGCGTGGAACAGGCCCCGAACGAGCCACCTCCCCATTTCAAGGCGCGCGTGTTCCAGGCCGCTGGGCTCGTGCCGTCCCATTAGAAATTGTCCACAGCCTGGCCCAGTATCGGGACCAGTCCCAATTTTGGGCCTAGCCCGAAAAGTACTTTTTGCCCGTCCCAGTTTCTGCTTTCGCCAGTACCGAAAACGGCTTTTTGCCAGTACCGAAAACGGTACCCAATAGGTATATATAGGTTTTATAGGTTTTAGAGAGAGTCGCGCGCGAGGCGCTGGCTCATCGCGAACGCCGATCCGCCTACCCTCCGATCGCTGCGCTCCCTCCGCCCCGACGCCTGCGGCGCCGGCCTGAACCCATAGCTTCAGTCCCCCTCTCCGCCGGCGCGATGCGCCGCCAGGCGGGGGAAAGGCAGCCCCCCAGGGCGTTGCGGGCCGCTGGCCTCGCCCCGCCCTTAGCGCCACGACCTGTCTGCCGAACGCCTCCAATGCCGCGCCACCGCTGCTGACCTCCATGGCTGCGCTGCCTGCATACCCCAGAAAAAGGTCCGTCCCCTTCCCGGCGGGCATCCCGCCGGGTGGGGATCGGAAGGCCCCAAAAGCGCGGGGGCTGCTGCCCCCCTGGCCGGCCGCCTAGCGGCGTCCGCGCTTCCGACCCCCCGGGGAACCGCAACGGTTCCCCCGCGCCCGCCCACGGGCGCGGCTCCCCCTCCTTCAACCCCGGTTCTGCAGCACGAGGGGCGCCACCGCTCACGTCAACTCAACCGCACGCCGGTGCTCAGCCTGGAGCGCTACGCACCTTCACCTCACGAGGAAATCTCATGAAAATCTCCGACCTGAAAGCCAAATTCCAAGCGTTGTTTCGCTCCGCCCAACCCGATCGCGCGCCCGTTTCGAACGGCCCGCGAGCTCTTTCCGCCGACGGCGAACGCAAGCCGGTCGACATCTCCATCGTCAGCACCGGCGAGCGATTCGTTCACGTGCCCTCAACGCCTCAACCTGGCGAAGTCAGCCACGCAGCCGATCAGATGGACGTAGACCCCGCCGATTCCTATGAGCAACATCTCTCTGCGCTCGAGCGCGAAGCCGAAGCGAAGCTACGGCTATGGGACGGAAAGTCGGTAAGCGATATCGACGCAGGCGTTTTCGATGACTTCCGAAATCTCGAAGACCACCCGGTCATGCGAGAAACCGTGCCCACGCCGGTGGTTCGGAAAGACTTCTTAAACCCGTCGCCGCTAGACGAGAACGCGGTCGAGAAGGTCACCTTACTGGCGGTCGACACGCAAGGCCAAGCGCTTCTCAAGACACAACTATGGCACCACGTGAGCGACTTCGAACAAACCACCTACGACATCATGCCTATAGCGGAGGCCATTGATGAGCTGCAGCGACACGGCGCCAGCGAGGATTTGACGCTCGTGATTGGCGAAACTCTGTGGCGTGGTTCGACACCGGCCGAAGTGAAACCGGCTGAAGTCGGCGCGACGTATCGGGGTGCCATTCTTGATGTGCAGGGCAGCAAGGTTTATCAGCTCGTGTCGAACGGCACTGCCATCTCGCACGACGCAGGCAGGATGAGCGTACCCGATCCGCTTCGATTCGTAGGCAGAGAGGTGGACATCAGCTACCCGTGCGGCAAAGTTGGCCTGGTGCGCGAGGTGGAATCCCTCGCGCTCGAAGCCACCGCGTGGCAGAAGGCAGGTGCGGAGAAAATTTCGGCCGCCCTCGAGCGGTAACCCGGCGTCCGCGCAACTCACCGAACCTGGGAAACGCCTCTCCATGCAACAGAATCACGCCCCGCCGGCCAACAAAGGCGAGATCGTTCAGCAGCTAAACGCGTTGAATGCCACCGACCAGCGCGCGCGGTTTCGCGCGCTACTTCCGTTGATAGACCGACTCGTCAGACAGGGAGTCCCCCACGCCAAGATCGTTGAATCCCTGATCAACGCTGATTTGCCCGTGACACTTCTGTCGCTTCGAAAGGCGCTCTACCGATGGCGCAAGCGGTCCGTCGCTTTGGAGATCGACGACAACGTGCCCGACCGCCATTCCGCGCCCAGCTCCGAGGCAAGTCTGCCTTGTCCATCGCGCATCCCCGATACCCCCGCTCCTGGCGGCATTCAAAGCAAGGCCGACTTGGTTCGGCTTCGCCTAGCCTCAGATCACATTGACCTCAACGAACTGGCCGAAATCGGCCGAAGAAAATAGGCATCACCCATGAAAATCGCAACCGTCAATTATTCCGGCTCGGTCGGCAAAACCGTCACGACGAGCCACCTGCTGGCGCCCCGCATCCCGGACGCCGAAATCATCGCCGTTGAGTCGACGAACGAAAGCGCAGCCGATCTTGGGCTGGATGTCGAACAGATGCGCGGCGGGCAATTTGGCCGCCTCTTTCGCAAGTTGCTGATGGCAGAAGCCGCCATCGTCGACGTCGGCGCCTCCAACATCGAGGACTTTCTGGCCGAGCTGGTGAAGTACGACCAGGCGCATCTCGAGATCGATTACTACGTCCTGCCCGTGGTCAGTTCGGGTAAAGCGCAACGCGAGACGATCAAAACGATCCAGGCCCTCTCGGAGATGGGCGTGCCGGCCGACCGCGTGCGAGTGCTCTTCAATCGGGTCGATTCCGATGTCCGTGAGGAGTTCGCAGCTATCTTCGGCTACGCCCGCAAGTCCGGCGACTTCCAGGCCAATCCGGAAGCGGCGATTTTTGAAAACGAGGTGTTCGATCTGCTGGCCAACAAGCGCACCACGATCAAGGAAATTCTCGCCGACCCGCGCGACTACCGCCAGGAGCTGCGTCAGGCTGATCGTGACGATGCGAAGCTCGTCAGTCACCTCAGCGACATGCATGCCCTGCAGTCGCTTGCGCGTCCGGTCGATCGGCAGCTGGACAAGGCGTTTGGCGCACTCTTCCTGTAGGGGACTCTGTGACCGCCATTCAGCCCGAAAGCGCAGCCGCCTCGTCCCCCATCCCCCGAAGCAGGATGGAGCTTCTGTATCGCGACATGCTGCAGGAAAGCGCTCAACTGGTAGGGCAGATGGAGCAGCTGACAGCACGGCAGGAGGGGATCGCCCAGGCAATGCAAGCGCTGCCCTCCACTGTGCGCCAAGCAGGCATGGAGGCTGCGGTCAATGCGGGCGGCCAGGCCGCCCGCTCGCTTCTTGAGGCAAGCCGCACCCTCGCTAAGTCGACGTCCGAAGCCCGAATCGCGACTCGCGTCGCAACCCGGGCTCTGCCGACGGCCGCGTGGCGAGCTGGTCTCCTGTGCGCGGTCTGCGCGCTCATCGGCAGCGGCATCGGCGGCGCCCTTGTGGCGCTCGCGCTTTATCGGTAGCCCCTGCGGGCGCTATTTCAATGGCGCCCTAGGCGCCTTATTCCTATTCCGAAAGGACTTTCATGGCACCCGACATACGCCGGCGAATTATCAAGTTCGCCCTTCTAGTTCTTCCTCTTTGCGCTTGGCTTTTTACAGCCAAGGTGCTATCCGGCCTCCCCTTCTCCCACATCACCTGGACGGTGCTATCACACTGGGTAGTCTCCACGCCAGACTACCCCTCCCTAATCGCCGCGCCCATCATCGCCCTCATCCTGGCACTCGCACTTTCGCTCACGCTCAAGAAGTACTCAACCAAAGACGGCTTCGACGGCGCCGGGTACAAGAAGCACATTCGCGGTACCGAGGCGGTCCCTGTCAAGAAGCTGAAGAAGCTTTGCGCCGAAAACGGCCGCCAGCAGATCGATGTGGCCGGCGTCCCGATGCCCACGGGCATCGAGAATCTTCACATCCTGCTGAACGGAGCAACGGGCAGCGGCAAGTCGGTGCTATTGCGCAACCTGGTCTATTCCGCCCTGCGGCGTGGCGACCGAATTGTCGTGGTCGATCCGAACGGCGATCTCTACAGCAAATTCGGGCGGGAGAGCGACGTCCTGCTCAATCCCTATGATCAGCGGACCGAGGGTTGGTCATTCTTCAATGAGGTGCGTGCGGAGTACGACTGGAAGCGATTAGCGCTGTCTATTGTTCCGCTGGGCAAAGACGCTAACGCGGAAGAGTGGAACGGCTATGCTCGACTCCTGCTTCGTGAGGCTGCCCGCAAGCTGAACGAACTAGGAAACCCGTCCATCGAAGAGCTCTTTCGTTGGACCACGATCGCCTCCGACAAAGACCTTCGGGCCTTCCTTTCCGGCACGCTTGCCGAGTCCCTGTTTGCCGGCTCATCTGAGGCCAACAAAGCCCTGACGAGCGCACGCTTCGTGCTTTCCAAGTATCTGGCAGAACACGTCACGATGCCTGCTGGACAGTTCAGCATTCGTGACTGGATGGAGCACGGCACCGGCAGTCTCTACATCACGTGGCGCGAGGACATGAAGGAGGCGATGAAGCCTCTCATCTCCGCATTCGTTGACGTTTTCTGCTCGGCACTGCTTTCGCTGCCAGAAGATCAGGCGCGCCGGTGGTGGCTGGTCATCGATGAACTGGGGTCGATGGAGAAGATGGCCAGCTTGGAGGACTTCTTGACGAAGGGGCGCAAGAACGGTGGCCGCGCGCTTGCTGGCCTTCAATCGGTATCCCAAATGGACGACATTTTCGGAGAGAAGATGTCCCAGACGCTACGCGCAAGTTTCCGCTCGCTGGTCGTGCTCGGCGGCTCCAAGACGGACTTTGAAACAGCAGAAGTCATGTCCAAGTCGCTCGGTGAGCATGAGGTCGCGCGGCCGGAATACACCGATAGCCGAAACCCTGGAAAGACGCCGAACACGAGCGAACGCATGGTCCGCTCGACAGAACGCGTCGTTACCGCCGCGCAGGTACAAACGCTGCCTGAACTCACCGGCTGGGTTGCCTTCGCGGGCAACCGGCCGATCTCGAAGTTCGAGCTCCAGCCGGCAACCTTCGCTATTCGCAATGCGCCCTTTGTCGAAGCGAGGCGCAGCGGCGCTCAAAGTATGACCAATTCGTCTGCCAGCGGCCCTCAACCCTGGTCGCAAGTCGACCTACCCGAGGATCCGACTCTCGCGGCGTAAGCGCATCACACCAGGTCGCCGGCAGCGCCGGCGGCCGCTCGCATGGAACATCCGATGATTTCGCTCAAGACCATCCACCGGAGCGCCGCCAACAAGGCGTCGCACTACTACGCAGACCAGAAGGATGACTACTACAGCCGCGACGGTACTGCGGCGCAGTGGCAGGGAAAAGCTGCAGAGGCCCTTGGCCTCACTGGCAGCATCCAACAGGACGAGTTCCTGCGGGCGCTCCGCGGTGACTTCGGATCTGAAGTTGCACTGTCTCAATCGGTTCGGCTTGATGCCAAAGCCAGGGCCGCGCTTGACATGACGTTCTCCCCTCCAAAGAGCGTCAGTATCCAAGCGCTGGTCGGCAAGGACCCTTCTGTTGTAGCCGCACATGACGCGGCGGTCACCAAGGCGCTGGCATTCATTGAGCAGGAGCTGGTGCGGGCACGCCAAACGGAAAAGGGCGTCACCACCATGGAGCGCAGTGGGAACGCCGCGATCGCCAAGTTTCGCCACGAGACTGCCCGCCCGACGGACGGTGCGTACTCGGACCCCCAACTTCACACTCACGCGCTAGTTCTGAATATTACCCAGCGCGCGGACGGGTCCTGGACCGCGATCTCGAACGATGAGATCTACCGGCTCGTTTCGCTGGTGCAGTCAGTCTATTCGGCAGAGCTCGTCGCCGAGCTGGAACGCGCCGGGCACGCCATTCGATATGAGGGCAAGAGCTTTGAACTTGCGCACGTCTCTCGAGAACAGATCGAAGCCTATTCGAAGCGTTCTCAAGACATCAATGCCGAACTGGCTTCGGTGGGTGCAACTCGTCTTACCGCAAGTCCCAAACTCAAACAGACGATCGCGCTCAAGACGCGCAACAACAAAGCGCCGGAGCTCACTCGCGAGGAGTTGCAGCGCGACTGGGAGCGGCAGGCCAGGGATCTCGGCGTGTCATTCGAGCCGTCGAACACACCGACCGGCAAGGCGGCCGAGCGCACGCCGCAGGCTCAATCCTTGACGGCCGACGAATGCTTGAAGTGGGCAATCAAACACCACACGGAGCGCGAGTCAGTCATGGATGGCAAGGCATTGCTGAAGACAGCGCTGCGCCGATCCCACGGCACGGGCGTCAACCTGGCAGACCTCAAAGGTGCCGTCAAACGATCGTTAGATAGGGGTCACCTAATCCTTGGCACGCTGCAGTATCGCCACGCCAAGGACCGTGATGCGCCCGCAATGTATCGTTCCGAGATGGTTGACGCGTTGGTTCAAGGCGGCACTACCAAGAGGCAGGCGGAAGAACAGGTCCGCAAGTCTATTGCCCGAGGCGAATATGTCCCCACGGGCGCCCGCTACACCACGCAATCCGCGCGTGAGCGTGAAAAGCGCATTTTGCAGATTGAGCGCGAAGGCCGTGACGCCGTCGCCCCGATCCTGCAGGTGGACGCGGCGCAGGCTGCGTTGGCTGACAAAAAGCTCAAGCCTGGGCAGCTCGCGGCGGCCGGCCTGATACTAAGCACGCCGCATCGCTTTGTCGGCGTGCAGGGATTGGCCGGCACCGGCAAGTCGCACATGCTGGCGCAGGTCAAGGAGGCGGCAGAAGCGGCCGGCTATCGCGTCCAGGCGGTGGCGTCTTACGGCAAGCAGATCGAGGCGCTGCGAGAGCTGAACATGGAGGCACGTACAGTGGCCTCCGTGCTTGAAGCGCGCCAGAAGGACCGCTTCAAGTTGGACGCGAAGACGGTCCTCGTCATCGACGAAGCCGGCGTGGTTCCCGCCCGAATCATGGAGCGCCTCATGAAGATGGCCGAGGCCGACGGTGCTCGTGTGGTCATGCTCGGCGACACCGGCCAGACCAAAGCGATTGAAGCGGGCCGACCGTTTCACCAGCTGCAGGCGGCCGGCATGGAGACTTCGCTCATGGGGGACATCATCCGCCAGAAATCGCCAGAACTGAAGGCGGCGGTGGAACTCGCCGCGGCTGGCAAGGCGTCCGCATCCCTCGCCGTGTTGGACGGAAAGCTCAAAGCGGTCCATTCCATCGATGACGACGGCACCCGCTATGACGCCATCGCCTCCAAGTACGCCACGCTCGACGGGGATGAAAGGCGTGAAACGCTGATCGTCACAGGCACGAACGATTCGCGCAATGCACTGAACGAGGCAACGCACCAGGCGCTGGGCCTGTCTGGCCGTGGATTCGACTTCAATCTGCTCACCCGTCGCGACACGACCCAGGCGGAGCGACGGGTGGCGAAGTACTACGTCGCCGGCGACATCCTCCAACCGGAACGCGACTACAAGACGGGCAACCTACGCCAGACCGAGATGTACCGCGTCATCGGCGTAGCGCCAGGAAAGCCAAATGATCTGGTTGTCGAACATGTCATCACAGGAGAGCGCACGCAGTTCAATCCTGCACGCGCCGCCAAGCTTTCCGTATACGAGCCAGTCCAGGCGGAATTGTCTGCAGGCGACTGGGTGCGAGTGACACGGAACAACGCCAAGCTTGACCTTGTCAACGGTGGCCGATTCGAGGTGCTGGCGGTAACCCCCACCACCGTCACCATTGGCGGCAACGGCCGGAGGCTCACGCTGGATGCTGCCACCGGCCCCCTACACCTGGATCGCGCATATGCCACGACCAGCCATAGCGCCCAGGGCCTCACATGCGACCGCGCACTCATCAACGCGGAGAGCTTTAGCCGGACCACGCAGCGTGACGTCTATTACGTGGCTATTTCACGCGCACGTCACCATACGGAGATCTACACGAACGACGCCAGCGAGTTGGCCGGCGTCGTAGATCGGCTCGAGGAAAAGACTGCGGCCTTGGACATCGGATTGGAAGCTACCCGCCCTTGGCGTCCATACAAAGCGCCTGCCACGATGGAACACCACACCAAATAGGATTAACAATGCAATCTATTCAAACACCGTTCTTCACGCTAACCGTCAAGGGAAGCTTTGTCCACATTAAAAGTACCGGGCTGGCGGGGGCCCAGGGCGTGATCCATTTAGTCGAGAGGGACGCCTTAGAAACCTTCGACCAGCTGCTGCACGTCCGCGAGTCCTCCTACACGAACTGGGCCGAGGATCCGTACCCAGTGGAATGCGGCGCGGTGCTGCTGCGCGTCGATGACATTACTCATGCAGAGTACGGCCGCTTGCAGGTCGAGCTAGAACGGCATCCGAGCAGCGGATCGTTGGCTCTGGGTGAACCCGAGCAGGAGCAGATCCAGTTGCAAGCACTTCTGCAATTGCGGCACCAGGTCATGCACTTGTTCGAGATAACCCGACCGGACGAAGCAGCGCGGGCGTGCACTGCCGAGCGAGCACAAATACTGCTCCGCCAAGCCAAAGGCCTCACCTTTTTACCGCCGGAAGGCTATTGCTATCGCTGCGAGGAGGACGTCACTCTGGAAATTACAGACGCCACCGGCATGACCGGCTGCCCGAAGTGTCACGTTTCCTGGTGCGACTAGCATCCAGCTAAGAGCGCCGCCTATATTCTTGCGGACAAGCGATCACGTTGCGTAGTGAAAGCGAGAAATATAATCGGCCGCAGGTTTCTCGCCGTCTGATCGCCCGAACGACCGCTCACGAAGTGCGATAAACACTCAAAAGTGTTATTGCGTAAACCCGCAGCCGGCCACTCTTGGCCCGGAGTGGTCGTCGAAGACAGGCAATTTTCGACCTGAAGCCGCAAAAGGCGCACGATCACTCCCGCCCCACCGTCGCCAAGTGGGGAAGGTTCTCTCCCCATCCGGCGTGCGTTCAGCGCGTCCATTGCGCGCACTAAAAGTCTAGGCGGATTCGCCCAATGGCTTGCTCATAATGATGCTGCGATAATTAGTGTGTGCCCATTGCGCAAATTCAATCGGCCGGTAGCCGCGTGAGATGTACCAATCTTGCAAATGCGTTGCGGGTTCGGCGGTATCTAAAGCGATTTCACTGGCACCACAGTTTGCCGCCCGAGCTTCGGCGTATTTCATCAGTCTGGTCCCGAGCCCCGACCCTTGTAGAGCGGGGTCCACCCCCAGCTGATGAAGACTAGCGACATCGGGCCGATCGAGCCATGGTGTCCCTCTGGTCCGTGGCGGAGGAACGTAGAGTACGGTCCCCACCAAGTTGCCGCCCGCAACCGCCACATAACACTCCCCAGCATCCAAGCGCTGCCGCGTGACATCGTCGGACTGATCTACAGCTTTGAACTGCCATCCCATTTCACCGAGTTGGGCATATGCTCGGTGCAGTAACGAAGTGAGAGTCGAAATATCGTCGTCGGGTGTAAATAGCCGGACGTCAACAGAGGTAATATCGATTTCCACGTCTTACCTTGCAAACTTGGTTAGAAGTCTCGAATATATATCAGGTAGGCGACCGCTTCTGGCGGCTAGCCGTCCTTGTCGACCGGCCGATGGCGGCCAGAAGCGGTCGTATAACTTGCCCTTTTGAATGTCCGCTTTAACTCGCCATTGAGAGCTCGACCGGGTCCGCGCCCCTACCCGCCTAGGCGCTGATCACCACTTCCACGCCCTGGGCGCGGATCGCGGCCACGACCTCCAGGTCGGCCGCCGGATCGGTAATCAGGCGCTGCCCCTGCTGCCAGGCGGCCACGCGGAAACTGGCATGCGCGTTGAGCTTGGTGTGGTCGGCCATCACGGTGGTACGGCTCGCCGCCGCGATGAAGGCGCGGTTCATGGCGCCGTCCTCGCTGTCGCGCATGAATATGCCGGCGGCGGACACCGCGTGCACCCCGAGAAACGCCTCCCGGATCTGGATGCCCGACAGCGTGTCGTTGTCGGCGCGCTCGATAGTGGCCTGTTTGCGAGTGTCGAGCCGGCCAGCCAGCACATACACATACGCCATTCGGCTCTGCCCGGCCGCCGCGGCCACGGAAAGCCCGTTGGTGATGACGTGTAGATCCTGGTGGCCGCGCAGAGCCTGAGCCAGCGCGTGCGCAGTGGTGCCGGCGTTGATCAGGATGCTGTCGCCATCGGAGATGTACTGCGCCGCGCACTCCGCGATCGCGGCCTTCTCGGCCGACTGCTGATTGTGCCGCTCGGCATAGCTGTACATCTCATAGCGCGCATTGCCCTCGGCCAGCACCTCGTGCAAGGCCACCGCGCCGCCATGGGTCCGTGCCAGCATGCCTTTGTCGCCCAGTTCGAGCAGATCGCGCCGGATGGTGATGGGCGAGGTCGAAAAGGCCTGCGCCAGATCGCGCACGGTCACGGCGTTGGTTTCTTGCATACGCGCGAGGATGCGCTGCTGACGTTCGGCTTTGAGCATATTTGATCGTTATCGGGCCGGGGCCGCCACCCTATCACACAGAGATTTCTGGAGCCTTAAAAAATGAAATGATCGATATTGATCTTTTATAAACGAATTTGTTCATATCTGCGTCACATTCGATCAATAAAGTAGCGGACATGACAACTTTCACCCCCTATCCAGCGATCGTTTTTGATCTCGACGGCACGCTGCTCGATACTTGGCCCAGCCTGCTGGCGGCCGTGCGCGCCGTGGCCCCGGCCTCGGCCCCCAGTCTCGATCCGACCGCGCTGCGTCTGGCGTTGAGCCAGGGCGTCGGCCCAATGTTCAAACGCGCCGCCGCGCAACTGGCCGGCCCTGAAGACGGGGCGCGTCCCGCGCTGTTCGCGGCAATGTCGCGCCACTATCTCGATCACACGCTGGTGACGGCCACGCCCTACGCCGGCACCGGCGCACTGCTGGCCGGCCTGCGGGCGGCCGGCCATACGCTGGCCGTGTGCACCAACCGCGACCGCGCCTCCACCCTGACCCTGCTGGCGCACCACGAATGGCGCGCGCACTTCAGCCACGTCCATTGTCTCGACGACGGTCTGCCGCCCAAGCCCGATGGCGCGCCGCTGCTGGCCACACTCGAACGTGTCGGCCATCCCTCCGGACGGGCCCTGTTCGTGGGGGACTCGCAGGTCGACGCGCGCTGCGCACAGGCCGCCCGCGTGGATTTCGCCGCCCATCGCGGTGGCTACCATGCCCGGCCCGGTGACCTTGCCCCCGCCGTATTCACCTATGACCATGCCGGCGACCTGAAGCACTGGATCGCGTCGCACCCCACCCGCGTCCTGGAGACAGAAGATGACTGACCTCGTCCTTGACCAGATCAGCAAGTCCTATGGCAGCACGACAGTGCTCGACCGTCTCTCGCTCACCATCCACGATGGCGAGTTCCTGACCCTGCTGGGCGCCTCGGGCTGTGGCAAGTCCACGCTGCTCAAGCTGCTGGCCGGACTGGAGATGCCCGACAGCGGCACCCTGCGCAAGGGCGACACCGACATCCTGGCGCAGTCGCCCAGCGAACGCGACTGCGCCATGGTGTTCCAGTCGTACGCGCTCTATCCACACATGAGCGTGGGCGACAACATCTGCACCCCGCTCTATATGCGCTCACTCAACTTCGCCCAGCGCCTGCCCGGTGCGCGCTGGCTCATCCCCGGTACGCGCCGCCGTGTGCGCGACGCGCAGGACCAGGGCCGCCAGGTGGCCGGTATCCTGGGCATCGACCATCTATGGACACGTAAGCCAGCCCAGCTCTCTGGCGGCCAGCGCCAGCGCGTGGCGTTGGCACGCGCGATGGTGCGCCGACCCTCGCTATTCCTGTTCGACGAACCACTCTCCAATCTCGATGCGAACCTGCGCCAGTCGCTACGCAGCGAAATCCGCCAGTTGCACGACCAGCTCGGCGTGACCTTCGTCTATGTCACGCACGATCAGCACGAGGCCATGTCCATGTCGGATCGCGTGGCGGTGATGAAGGGTGGCCACATTCTGCAGTTGGGCACGCCGCAGGAGATCTACCACGCGCCTCAACACGCAGACGTCGCCGCATTCGTGGGCGCGCCGCGCATCAACTTCCTGACCGTGGGCCACGACGGCGCCGGCCGCGCTGCGCTGCAGGAACAGGCCATCGAGCCACACTTCCCCACGCGCAGCACCCGAATGGCATTCCGTCCACACGCCGCCACGCTCGCGCCCATGCGCGATGCCCTGGTGGTAAGCGGCACGGTGCAGTTGGTGGAATTCACCGGGGCCGACTGCATGGTTACGCTGCAGACTGCAGGGGCGGAGAAGGTCGTCGTGGTGCTGCCCGCCAGCAACCGCATCCACACCGGCGAGGTGCTGCGCGTGTACGTGCCACTGACGGCCTGGCATGCGTTCGATGCCGACGGCCACAGTCTCGCTGACGGCCAGCGCGCGCTGTCGCTGGCCGCCTAGGAGCCGGGATGCGCATCAAGCCTTTGCAACTAACGCTGCTACTCGGGCCAAGCCTGGTGTTGACCCTGCTGCTGCTGGTGCTGCCGCTGGTGGTGGTAGCGCTCATGTCGCTCACCGACTGGCAGTTCGGCGCGGCCAGCTGGAACTGGATCGGCCTGGGCAATTACGCCGATCTGTGGAACGACACCACGTTCCGCAAGAGCTTCGCCAACACCGTGTACTACCTCATGGTGGTGTCGCTTGGCTCGATCGCAATCGGCCTGGCCGTGGCGCTCCTAATCGAGTCGCATGATTCCTGGCGCGGCTTCTACCGCACCGCGTTCTTCATGCCGGTGGCCTCGACACTGATCGCGATGGCGGTGGTGTGGCAGTTCCTGATGCACCCCTCGGTGGGCTTTCTCAACCACGTGCTGGGCTGGTTCGGCGCCGAGCCGCGCAACTGGCTCAAAGACTACGACCTGGCCCTGCCGGCGCTGGCGGCCATCGGCATCTGGCAGATGTCGGGCCTGGCGCTGGTGATGTTCCTGGCCGGTCTGAAAAGCATCCCGGCCGAACTGCGCCACGCCAGCCTGCTCGACGGCATGCGCCATCCGCTCGACCGCCTGCTGCGGCTCACTCTGCCGATGCTCGGCCCAACCATGCTGTTCGTTGTCACGGTGTGCGGTATCCGTTCGCTGCAGGTGTTCGATACGGTACACGCGCTGACCCAGGGCGGCCCCAACAAATCCACGGAGGTGCTGCTGCACACCATCTACGCCGAGGGCTTCGGTTTCTTCCGCATGGGCTATGCGGCGGCCATGGTGGTGGTGTTCGTCGGCTGCATCTTCGTGCTCACGCTGGTGCAGCAGGCCAGCATGGAAAAACGGACACTCCACTGATGAAAAATCCCATGCAACCCGGGCTGCCCTGGCGCGTGCTGCGTCACACACTGCTACTGGCCGGCGCCGCGGTCTATCTGCTGCCCTTCGTCTGGATGCTGTCGACATCGCTGAAACCGGCCGACGAGATCTTCCGCGACGGCTTCCACCTGTTGCCGCGGCAGTGGGCCGCGGTCGACAACTACACCCGCGCGCTGACCCAGGTGCCACTGCTGCGCTATCTGTGGAACGGCATCGTGGTGTGCGGCGGGATCCTGATCCTGCAGATCATCGTGTCGCTGCCGGCCGCCTATTGCTTTGCCAAGCTCAAATTCCGTGGAAAGCGCCTGGCCTGGGGTCTGGTGCTGCTATCGCTGATGATTCCATTCCAGGCCACCGCGATCCCGCTCTACATCCTGCTTTATCACGCCGGCCTGCTCGACACCACCGCAGCGTTAATTCTGCCGTTCATCGCCTCAGCCTTCGGCATCTTCCTGATGCGCCAGTTCTTTATAGGCGTACCCGACGACCTGATCCATGCTGCGCGGCTGGACGGCATGGGCGAGTTCGAATTGGTGTGGCGCGTGATGATGCCTGCGGCTATGCCCGCGCTCATCGCCTTCTCGATTTTCTCCGTGGTGTGGCATTGGAACGACTACTTCTGGCCGCTGCTGGTAATCAACACCACCGATCTGGCCACCCCGCCGCTGGGCACCATGTTCTTCAAGAACGAGGAAGCCGGCACGGATTTCGGCCCCCTAATGGCAGGCACGGTGATCATCACCCTGCCCTTGCTCTTGTTCTTTCTGTCGGCGCAGAAGCGCTTCATCGAGGGCGTTACCCTCACCGGTGTCAAAGGTTAAAGGAACCTCCATGCAATTCAAACTGCTGTTCGGCCTGCTGGCCGGCGTCGCCCTGATCGGCAATGCCGCCCAGGCCGCCAAGATAGAACTGATCGTCGACTACCCCTATCCCGACATGTTCAACACGGTGCACGAGGAAATCGCCAAGCGCTTCACGGAGAAGTTTCCCGACTACACCGTGAAGTTCCGCGCGCCCACGCCCGAATACGAGGCCGCCGCGCAACAGGCGCTGCGGCATGCCGTCACGCGCCAACTGGCCGACGTGTCGTACCAGGGCCTGAACCGCCAACGCGTGTTCGTCGACCGCAACATCGCGGTCGATCTCACGCCCTTCATCCAGGCGGAGAAGGATTGGGATAAGAGCGGGTATAGCCCTGCGCTGATGTCGCTCGGCCAAGTCAATGGCAAGCAGGTGGGTATCGGCTTCTCGCTCTCGACCCCGATCGTCTACTCCAACATGGACCTGCTGGAGCGCGCCGGCGTGAAGGCCGACGCGCTGCCCAAAACCTGGGACGACATCCTCGCCGCCGCCGACAAGTCGCGCGCCGCCAACGCCGGCACCAATGGCCTGCACTACGACTGGGAAATCACCGGCAACTGGCTCTGGCAGGCCATGGTGTTCTCGAAGGGCGGCAGCATGCTCGACGCGAGCGAAGCCAAGGTGGCCTTCGATGACCAGACCGGCCGCGAGTCGATCGAGCAGATGGGCCGCATGGTCGAGCACGGCACCATGCAGAACTTAAAATACAAGGACGCCGCCCAGCTGTTTGTGACCGGCAAGCTCGCTGTGCTGTCATCGTCCACGTCACGCTTGTCGACCATCGAGAAGCAGATCGGCGGCAAGTTCAAGATGGTGACGGGGTTCTTCCCGACCTATGGGGATAACGCTCGCGTGCCGGCCGGTGGCAACGTGGCCATGATGTTTGCTAAAGACCCGGCGCACCAGAAGGCTGCCTGGGAATACATCAAGTTCGCCACCGGCCCCGAAGGGGCCACCATCATGACCAAGGGCACCGGCTATTTCCCCGCCAACACCCTGCCGATTGACGACCCCGCCAAGCTCAAGGGCTATTACGACGCCAATCCGAACCAATACACTGCCGTTCGCCAGCTGCCGTGGCTGACCGGCTGGTATGCGTTCCCGGGCGAAAACGGCCTGAAGATCACTGACGTGATCAATGATCATCTGCAGACCGTGTTCGACAAGTCCACCAAGCCCGACGCCGCGCTGGACGCCATGACGCGCGATGTGCAGAAGCTGCTGAACTGAGCGCCGCGATGAAATTCATCCATCTCACCGACACCCACCTGATCGCCGACGCTGGCGATCTGTATGGCACCAATCCCAAGCAGCGGCTGCAGCAGGCGGTAGCTCACATTCTGGCTCACCAGCCCGACGCCCAGGCCGTGACCATCACCGGCGACCTGACCCATTACGGCCACACCGGCGCGTATGAACACTTGCGCGAATGCCTGGCGCCGCTCACCATGCCGGTGTTCCCGATCCTGGGCAACCATGATCATCGCCAAATCTTCCAGAAGTACTTCCCGCACGTCGGGCGCGACCCCGAGGGTTTTGTGCAGTATGCGGTGGACTTCGGCGATCACCTGGCGGTGTTCCTCGACACCAACGAGCCGGGCGTGCACTGGGGCGTTTTCTGCGAGCGTCGCGCAGCCTGGTTGCGCGAGCAACTGGAGGGGACGGCCAAGCCGGTGCTGCTGTTCATGCACCATCCATTCTTCCCGATCGGCATCCGCAGCATGGACTTCCTCTCGCTGCGTGACACCGGGCCGTTCATGGCCGCCATCGCCGGCTTCGAAGCACGTATCCAGCAGGTGTTTTTCGGCCACATCCACCGCCCGATCTGCGGTGTCTTTCGAGGCATCGGCTACTCGACGCTGCGTGGCACTAACCATCAGGTCGCGCTCGATCTGCACGGCGACGAGAGCCAGATCATCGGTGTACATGAGCAGCCGCAATACGGCGTGGTGCTTCTGGCGTCCGATCAAGTGCTGATCCACACCGAAGACTATCTCGACTGCGAAATGCGCTACAGGCTGCACGAGATGCGCGACGGGGAGCAGAGCTGACTGCAGCCCCGACCGCGGCGGCCGGCCCCGAGCGAGCCGCCGCTTCAGCGCTGCAGAGGCCGGCCTTTCCGCAGGTCAATACCCAGGAGCGCCGTCCGCTTTTTGGGTGGAGCCTGGTCCCACAGGGACCACATACCCGAACATCGGAGACACAATGCGAACGTTACCCCGTTTGACCGTGCGCCTCGGTTCCCCGCCGAGCACCTCCTCCGACATGAGGGCGCACCTGCTCAGTGTCGCACCGTCCTCACCCTGACGCGGCCTGAGGAAGCGAGCCGGACGTCGCCTTCCGACCGTCGCGGTGCCGCTTCGCCTCGTTTTCAGTCTGCACTTGTTCTCCAAGATCATTCACCTTTCGAGGGGATGCGCAATGACATGTCCAAGCAGCCACTCCGCTGGGACTGACCACTAACCCCTTGAAAGCTGCCGTTAGACGGCGCCGACCCAAAGGGCTGCAACGGGTCGTCATCGGCCAGTCGACAAGGGCCGCTCGCGGTTCCCGGTCGGAAACTGCCCTTAGGACAGATCCGACACCACAGGCATGACCGCCTGCCCGAAATGTCACGTTTCCTCGCGCGACTAGGTTCGGACAATCGGCCGACTGGCAGCGGCCCTGAACCACGGTCAAGCGCAAGAAATGACACAGCACAAGTCGATTTCATGTTGCGATTGTCGCCTGGGGCGTACTTTGTCTCACTGTTGTCCCACTGTGGTCTCATGTGTGTCTCATAGATGTCTCACACATGTCCCATAGTTGTCTCACACGTGTCTGACACCTGTCTCATAGTTGTCTCATCACCCAGCGCCCGACGACGAGAATGTCAAGAATCGGCGGAATGTATACGGCTGCATTCCGGGCAAACCCGCTGCCCGCGTGGCCTCTGGCGCTTTAGCGCGGTTTGTTGTAGGACAAAAGAAAACAATTCTGCGCGAGGAAAGCCCCAAAAAATCAAAGAGATAACCGCACCCGGAGGGTGCGTAGTGTGTGGTGGCTTTAAGGGACCCGCCGCCGCCCTGGCGGCGGGGGCCTTAAGGGCACCTGTGGGCGTCCGGGGGACGCTCACGAAGTCCGAAGGACGGCCCCGCCGGCGCAGCCGGTGGGACTGGACGCCCCAATCCAAGACGCCGTTCATCCAAAGCAAAAGGGCCGCCCCTAGGGCGGCCCTCTTGCTTTGGCGGGTGTCGCGGTGGTTAGTGAACGTCAGCCACGGAGGCCAAAGGCCGGACTGGCGGCTGCTCATGCTGAAGTGCTTGCCAAAGGTCATAGTTGGCCTGCATCGCAATCCACGCCTGGGCAGTACTTGCCCCGGCCCGTTCCAGCCGGACCGCGAGGTCGGGACTGATCCCAGCCTTGCAGTTGAGCACCCGAGACAGCGCGACCCTGGACATGGCCAGCCGGTCAGCCGCTTCGGTGACGGACAGCCCCAGGGGGGCAATGACATCCTCCCGGAGAATCTCGCCGGGATGCGGCGGGCAGTGCATTGTCACGACCTAGCTTCCCCTAGGTCTGCTCCCGCCACCTTGCCCGACAGGTCGGAAAAGTTGCTGATCCGCACTGCACCGTCCGGGAACCGGGCAACCACATCCAGTTGGCCACCCATGGCCTCGATGTGGCTGCGCAGCGTCGAAATGTACATGTCCGTCCGCTTTTCCATCTTGGCGATGGACGGCTGTTGCACGTGCAAGATCTCGGCCAGGACCTTTTGCGACAGACCACGGGCCTGACGCAATTCCTGTAGCGGCATGTCCCGAAGCATCTCTTCCGTAGCGGCTTTGGCGCGAAGCTGAGATTCCGGCGACATGGCCGCCCGGAGTGCTGCAAATTTCTTAGCCATTGATCTGCCCTTCCTTTCGCAATTGTTCCAAATGATCGTCGTAAAGCTTGTCCGCTCGCGGCACGAACTCTTCATACCAGCGGCCATTCCCCGTTTTGTCGCCGCCGATCAGCAAAATGGCGGTCCTCCTGGGGTCAAAGGCGTACAGGGTACGCAAGGGATGCCCACCCGCCTGAGTTCTAAGCTCGCGCATGTGTTCGTGCCTGGAGCCGTTAATTCCACTCGAATGTGGAAAGCCCAACGACGTGCCCCGTTCCTCCAGCAGGCCGACCGTGGCGGCCACCGATTCCTGTTCGCTGACCGACAAGCTGTTCCACCAGTCTTCGAACTCATCCGTGAACTCAACTTCCCAAACCATCGATTCCCCGCCTAAGCTGTTTTAAAGATTATAGCCTGCACGGAATATTCCATCAAGGGAATATTCCGAAGGTTTCCCGGTGCGGGCGACCGAGGGACCGCAATGTCCGTCGGCTCGCCTCCTCAGCCAGGGACCGCGCAGCGACCCCGGCGCACATGCTCTTTAGTCCTCCATTTCTCCCATCGGGTGTTCCACGGCCATTGCGGCCTGAAGGGGTTGGACGCGCATCAGTTCAGGCACCCAGCCCTTCCCTTCCAGCAATTGCTCCGCTGCTGCGGCGGCCTGCGCCTTCTTCATCGCAAGCAGCGGCTTCGCCTGCTCGGCATCGACTGCATCTGTGACCACTGCCGCGATTCGGTCCTTGGACACATGGGCAAGGTAGGACTGCGCGGTCGGCTTCCACCACTTGCTCATGTCGAGATCAACAAGGCCCGATAAACGGTCTAGGTGCTTGGTTTCCGCGCCGTGCGCATTGCTGCGGCGGCGGTAGATCGTCAGACTCGTCAGCACGGCCAGCATGTCGAGAACATCGGCCTGGGACTGGTTCAGGAGCCAGGGCAGGACGGCGCTTTCATCTTCCGGCACGTCCTTCGTGACCGACCCAATCATTTCCTGCACGGCGGTCCAGGCCGCGCAGTCCTTGATATCGGGGTCCGTGTTCGCCAATTCATGTTGGGCCGACCGTGCCGAGAAATCGAACGTATCGCCGCTGGCGCTGCGCCGGTTCCAGTCCATATCGCCCAGCATCTGCTCCACCAGCAGGCACAGAGCCAATTGCGGGCGCATCATGACTTCGTATTGCAAGGCAATCACTCTTTGGGCTTGCAGACGATTTGTCAGGGCTTCGGAATGCACCGGGCGCGTCTTTACCGGGGGCAAGTCCACGCCCGTCACCGTCTGGCCCTCTGCGTCGTTGCTGCGCGTGGCCTGCGCCACGGCGTCGCGCTCGTCCTGGCGAATCAAACCGCGCGTGACGGTCAAGTCGCCATGGTAGTCCAGGTGCACAATCGCTCCGCACAGGGCTTTCAGGTCGGCCGGGTAGTCGTAAAGCTCGGCCCGGATTTCACGAAGCTGCCCTTCATAGCCGCGAATCAGGCCGCGAACCTTGTCCAGGTCGGCCGCGTCCTGGCCTTCGGCCTCTTGCAATTCAGCCAGCTTTGTCCGCGCCGCTTCCGTCTTCTTTTGCAGTCCGTCGATCTGCTTGGCCTGGGCCTTGCTGGGCTCCTGAAGGACGCGCTGAATCTCGCCGAAAGACTTTTTGTCGGCGTACTCGAAAGACACGCGGCATTCCACCCACAACCAGCCTTCTGCCTGCACCGCCTTGAACAGCTTGGATCGCTGCATCTTGGCATCGGCCATGCTGCGCACCTTCTCCGGGTCGGTCAGATAGGCGTCGTTTTCGAAAAGGTCGCGGCGAACCTCGCCGCCCGCCTTCTCGTATGCGGCGACGGTCACGTACCGCGCCACGGGCGAATCGCCGCGCATTTCGGTTTCGGCCAGCAACTGGCGAATGTGGTCATCGCGGTTCCAGTATTGGCCCGCCGATGCCTTCCATGCCGCCTCCTGGCGAGCATGGTCAGAGACGGATGCCAGCGCCTGCATTTCGTCCATCTTGATTTTGCCGTCGCGGAACAACTGCATGAGCGTGGGCGACACGCTGCCCAGCGCCAGCAGCTTCTTGACCGCCGATTCGGACGCGCCATGCGCGGCGGCGATGGCCGCAACCGTCCAGTTTTCGGCACGCAAGCGCGCATATCCCGCGTACACATCTGCCGGGTGCATCGCCTTGCGCCCGATGTTTTCGATCAGGCTGGCGTGGTGCGCGTGAGCGGCCGGAATGACAAGGCAAGGGACCGGGCAGTCGGCGGGAAAAACGCCGTCCGCGATCAGCAGGCCCAGGGCCGTCCAGCGCCGTCCGCCCGCGCACACTTCATAGGAACCGTCCGGCGCTGCGACCACAACGAGGTTTTGCAGCAATCCGCCCATCGCCAGGATGGTGGCTTTCAGTTCCAGAATCTCGGCGTCCTGCTTCCGGTCTTCCAGGCCACGGGCCTGATACGCCTCACTCAGGCGCAGTTGCGAATGCGGGATTTCTGTGCGCGTTGCGGCGGCGTGGACGGCGGCGAGTTCGTTGGAATCGAGTTTCATCAAAATGCTCCGGGTCGATATCAAATCAGTGCAGTTGCGCGGGGAATTCGGGCGCGTCGAGCGCGGCGATGAGGGCGGTAAGCTGGCGCATGGTCATCGCGGGAATGCGAAAGCCCAGGCCCAGCAAGTGGGCGCGGCGCATGTCGTTCGCCAATCTGATAAAGTCGTGGTTCATCACGAATCTCCTAGTCCGAGGTTGCGGGTGATGGCCCTTGTCGGTTGCCGCCGACAGGGGCCTTTTACTTAGTAGCCAAGCCAGTTCAGCAGGTCGCGCCCGCGATACAGCGGCTGGTCGCCATGTTCGGCAAAGAATTCTTGGGCGTTCGCTTGGTGGTCGCGCAGTTCCAGCACCACTTGAAACCGGGTCAACACGGCTTCGTCGGCCGTTTCCCTGTCGCGCAAACCGTCCGCGTCGACCACGCCGGTATCCATCAGGTCGGCCAACAGTTCGATGAGGTCGGGGCGATGGCCGGTCCAGGCGAGCAACTCGTTTTCAATCGCGGCGGTCACGACGGGCGCGAAATCAAAGCCTTTACGAGCCAGGGCGGGCGCATAGTCCATCGCGCTGCGCTCGGCGTACTGAAGGCCGCGCTGCGCCAGGGCCGCTTTAGTCAAGGCGCATTCAGCGCCACCCAGCACCGTGTAAATCACGATAGGCATATCAGTCGTGTCCTGTTCGCCAGCCGATCCTGAAGAAGTCGTCCGAGCGTAGGTTTGTTGGATTTGGTTGTTCATGGTCTTTCCCTCCGCGTTATTCGCATCCGTTCCTGTGAGGCCTGTCCGTGCCGTCCGTGGCCACGTAGTGACGACTGGAAAGGGCCGGAGCAGAGGCCGCACGCGGAGCGCAGCCAAAGGCGAGCACCGAACGGGTGAGCACCGGACCCTTGGAGGGAGGAGCGCAGTGGTACGGTCGGCGTTTTAGGACGGGGCTCGCGGGAATGGATGCATTGCGAGAGACAGGGCGGCGACACCAAAGCCAGGCGCGCGCCGAGCGCCCCTACCCGCGCGCAGCGCGGGTCAAGCTGGCCGCAAGGCGGCCCGCAAGCGATAGCGCGCAGCGCCGGCAGGCGCGAAGGCGTGAGCCGACCGAAGGGAGGGACGGCTGGAAGCCCCACCGGGGGTGAGACTGGCGGGGTTGGCCAGGCTCAACGCGAAGCGCGAGAGCCCGACCCGCAGCCGAAGGCGTAGGGGCACGCCCAGGGGTGAACACTCCGTCCGAAAACGGCCCGCGCCGACGTCCTGACCGGTCTGGCCTTGTGCGTTTCAGCGCTGCGAATCTGTCGAAGGCGAGATGTTCAGCAGATCCATGGCCTTATTTGCCCGATCCGTCGCCTGGCCGATGACTTCATGCTGTCGAACGATGTAGTCGAACAGCGCTTTCGGACGATCTTTGAGCTCTACCAACGACTCATCGTTGATGATCCCAATGCACATTTCAATGCACTCGTCGCAGATCGTGACCTGATCGTTGTCACCTCGGGCAACGAGCTTTCGCACCTCATATTGGGACTTATCGCAGAACGAGCAATGCAACTCTGGCGCCTGCTTTTTGGTACGGCGTCTCTTTTTTGGCTCATCCATGTCGGAACGGTGCGTGGGTCACGAAGGCCCGCAATCTAGCACGAGCTGTGACACGGCGGATGCGTGTTTTTCCTAGTAGCGCAACACTAGCGCAGTGGCATTCTTAACTCGTGAAAAAAAACCGCGAATAGGCTGACAACAGGAGGAACAATGGAGGGCACCATGGTGGTAAATGGGGTCAGGGCTGCGTACTCGATGACGCCGACCGACGACGGCGCCGGGATTGTGGCCAGCATCCGATACGGGCAGCGGGGGCCGTGGGAAGGTGTAGGCCCGCCCGGCACTTTTTTCGCCACCGCCGCCGAAGCGCGCGCTGCCATTCGCAGCCAGATTGCCGCCAATATGACGCGTGTGCTCGGACTAATGTGAAGTGCAGCGCCGGCCGGCAGGCCGGCGCCGCTTTTCTCATTTTCGGCGATAGTGGTCCACCATGCCGGCCAAGTACGCGGCCTCCAGCGCCTCGCGCAACTGGCCTACGAACAGTTCGTGATAGACGAGCTGGGCGCGTCCTCGGCAATCCAGCGTCTCCAGGTTCAAAACGCGGCGCGCGATGTCCGCAATGGCGGCGCGAGCCGCCATGGAAAGTTCTACCATGGCCCCTGGGCTCACTCCGGGTCCAGCGCGGCCAGCACTCGGCGGGCCAATTCATTGAGGTCGATTTCCGACCGGGCAATCGCTTGCACTTCATCGAGCGGCAGTGATTCGATAATTCGCGCCATGCGCCGCTCGTTCTCGCGGGCGGCCAGCGCCGGCCAGGCGCTGTATCTGGCGATCGCCGCCAGGCCGTCCAAGTCGTGTTTTCCGTAGCCCTGCAAGAATGCGACCAGGCCACCCGTAATTGCGTCGTCCCGGCTCATGCTGCGATCCTCTCTTGGCGGGCGAGCTGCAAGCGCTGCGTTGCGGCTGCGTGGTACTTCGGATCCATTTCGATGCCGTAGAAGCGCCGGCCGACCTGGCGGGCGGCCACGCACGTCGAACCCGAGCCGGCGAACGGATCCAGCACAATGTCCCGCGGGCGGCTGAAAGATTCGATCAGCGGCGCCAGGCATTCGACGGGCTTTTGCGTCGGATGGTGGCGGTTGCCGCTGTACTTCCAACGCATGACGTCTGGCAAGGGCTCGGCCGGGAGCGCCGGCTGCCCCTTGGCCAGCAAGTAGGCCGACTCGTGCTGATACGCGAGAAATCGCGCTTTGGATTGATATTGCTTCGCAAAGACCAGGTGGCCGACGACGCGAAAGCCGGCGGCGCGCCAGGCGGCAAAGAATCGGTCCACGCGGTTCCAGCCGTAGAACGAAATGCAGAAGGCGTCATCGCGAAGGACGCGGAACATCTGTGCGAACGCCGGCGCCAGCCATTCGTCGGTACGATCGTTGGCGATGCTCCGGCCTGAGCGGTCCACGTAGTTGACGAGGTATGGCGGATCGGTCAGGACCAGATCGACGCAGCGATCAGGCAAGGTGGGGAGAACGGACAGGCAATCGCCCAGGACAACACGACTCATGGTTGGCTCCTTGCGTGCAGCAATGTCAGCCGATCTGCATTGCACTGCACGGGGCAGGCGGGCGCAGCCCACGAAAGCGCGGTCAAGGGACGTGGAATAAATAGCGAACGCAGTGAGCGGTTTATGCCGCGAAAGCCCTTGAAGATGGGGCCGCGGCTACAAAGCCGCGCGCAGCGGCCCTAGCGTCCGTGTGTGAGTGGGATGCGACTGTATGCTCCGTGCAGTGCTTGCGGTTCTCCATATGCCGAAGATGGCGCGTCGCCGGCGCGCCAAGCCCCGTGAGGGGCCATTGCAACCTCGCTAGAAGAGCGACATCTGGCCAGCGGCAGCGGCTTGGCGGATGGCCTTCGGAATGGCCTGCAGCGGCGCATCGATCTCGGCCGATGAACTGTCGGCCGCAACCTGGTCGACATGGTGATCTGGCACGGCCGCCGGCGCCTGCAGGAGCGCTCGAGCGCCCTCCTCCGCTTCGCGACGGCGAAGACGCGCGCCCCAGCCGCCCAGGATGTGTGCGGGCGTAAACCATTGCTCTCGGCACTCACCCGTAAGGCCGTTGCCATGAATCACCACGGCCGGCACGTGCAAGAGCACCAGCTGGATGAACGTCATATGCACGCAGCGCTGATCGATGTCGATTGCAGTGGCGTGCATGCACTGCTGATAGTTCAGCTGCGCATCATGCATTGCGTGCGCAGCCGCGATCAACATGCCGCCAGCGCCGCAGGCTGGTTCCAGTACGCGCACGAACCCCTGTGCCCCCGTCTTGTCGATGAGATCCTGGCCGTTGCCCATAATCATGTTGCCCATCAGGCGCGACACCTCGTACGGCGTGAAGAACTGGCCGGTGCCGGCGTTGCCCATGTCCAGCATCATGAACGTGCTGCCCAGCACGTCGCCAAAGTCTGCTGCTTGAACCCGGACCTCGTAGGCCATGACCAGGTGCGAGAACGCTTGCACCAGCAAGTCCAGCTCGGCCCGCTCGTACTGAGCGATTACCTGCTGGTAGCGCTGCTCGCGCGCCTCGCGCTGCGCGAGATCGGCACGGGCCAATGCGATCGCGCAGATCTCCACCCAGTCGCTCCACACGCGGTCGATCCCACGCGTGTGCGCGACCTGCCGAATGAGGCTGACGATTTCCTTCTGGTGGGCGTCCGCGTTGTTCAGGAAACGGCGTTGTTGTGCATTTGAGGTTTTGGCCATGTACTCTCTCCGGTTGCCAGGGCGGGAATGCCCGGAACTTGAGAGGCACGGCGCAGCGCAGCGCTCAAGTGTCGAAGACGGCCAGCGGCCGCCAGCGGCTCGGGCGTAGCCCGGGCCGCGCCGCACTTGAACGCGAGAACGACGTGGCACCCTGACCGGGAAAGCAGACCCGCCACCCCGTATGGCTTTCCACGGTCCACCTTCAAAGCGCAGCCGTTCCTCTGCAGCGTCACTTAGCAGGGACTGAGCCACGATGGCCTGATGGCGGCCAGAAGAAGAAAGGCCCGCCGAAGCGGGCCGGGATGGCGTTAATCGATCGCCGCGAAGATGGCGTTCGCCTCGGCCTGTTCGCCGGCGAAGTCGCGCAGGGCGTGGTACTTCTCTGCCAGGTCATCGCTACGGTATTGGCTGCACAGTTCGCAGAGGGCGTACAGCGTGGCCACGATGCCGGCGGCGTCTGCCGACATCGTCCGGTCGCACCAGTTCATCGGCCAGACGATGTGAAGCGTCTCGTAGTCGGCGGGGGCCATGTAGAAGCCGTTCGGGATCTCGTAGTAGTGCCAGAAGCCGCCGCTGTATTCCTGCGACAGGCGATCCAACCAGTTGTAGACGCTGATCTCTCCGCGCAGCATCAGGCGACTTCCGAACGCCTTGGGAAGAAAGTTCATGCGTTCGCCATCGGGAACCAGGCGTGCGACGGAAAGAGTGGCTTGGGTCATTTCGTGCTCCTCAGAAGTAGGGCCCGGCCGGGTGGCGGGACGGGAGCACTGGCGCCCTGCGGAACAAGCGCCGGGGGCAAGGGGCCGTGGAATATAAAGCGAGCGCAGCGAGCGGCTATATGCCGCGAAAGCCCCTTGCGCCCGGTGCGCGCAGGGCAAAGATGCGCCCAAGGCCTGACACCAGCGCCAGGCCCGGCGCCGCAGGTCAGGGCATGATGCCCTTCTCTGCGAACGAGACGATCCTGCTGCCGGCCACAACCAAGTGATCGAGTACGGTGGTGCCGACCAATGCGAGTGCATCCTTGAGCTGACGCGTCATGCTGATGTCGGCCGCGCTCGGCTCTGCGTGACCGCTCGGATGGTTGTGCGCCAAGATCACGCTCGCCGCGTTATGCGCCAGCGCAGCTTTGACGATCTCGCGCGGATATACAGGAGTGGTGCTCAACGTCCCCCGGAACGGTTCTTCATATGCGATCAGTTCCGCGCGCGGGTTCAGGTACAGGATGCCGAACACTTCGTGCTCAAGACTCGGGTTCAACCGCAGCTGCAGGAACTCGCGCACGAGCTTGGGCGAATCCATGAGCTGGCCGCGCTGGATCTCCTGCAGGACGACCTCGCGTGCCGCGGCGAGGATCTCCTTTGGCGCCGCAAGGCGCACCTCGCCAGCGGAATCCTGCACGAAGAGCGCGCCGGCGGCGTGATCGATGGTGTTGAACGCGATGGAATACTGCATTGCTGGATCTCCAGTGCCGGGCGGGATTGCCCGGCGATCCTGGGATACGCTGCAGCGGAGCGGTCAAGTGGCCCGCCGGCCCCTGGCCGCAAGCGGCGCCGGCACCGTCGGCGTTGCGCAGCACTTGACGGCGAGAACAGCGTGTCACAATCGCCAAAGACGCAAGACCGCCCTCTCTCCTCCAGTGTTGACCTCCTGCCGCACACCCCGCGCGCGCCTATACTGGCCAGACATCTGCATTCACAGAGGTGGTCGATGTGCGGTCGTATTGTTCAGAAATCAGGTCCGCTGGACTACGTTGAGCTGATCTTTACCAACCAGAGCCAGATCTTCGCGGACCCGACGGGGCCGCGCTTCAACATACCTCCGGGCACGCGCCCGCTCACTTTGCATCGCCTGGCTGAAGGCACCGAGGCCATGGGCAGACTGCCCTGGGGTTACAAGCGTCCAGACTCCAAACACTTCATGAGTAACGCAAAGCTGGAGACCATTCTGAAGAACGGATGGCCCTGGCGCTTTCTCATCGGAGCTGGCCGCATCCTGGTGCCTGCAGACGGCTGGTACGAGTGGCCGATGCTCGCGGACGGCGCGAAGCAACCCCACTATATTCACGGTGATGGCCCGCTCTACTTCGCCGCGTTGACGGCCTGGTCGCCCGGCGCGCCGCTCGATGCCGCTCATGGCTTTGCGATCGTGACCAACGATACGAAGGGTGGAATGGTGGACATCCACGCGAGGCGTCCGGTGGCATTGCCGCCCGCGATCGCGCAGCGCTGGGCCGATCCAGCAATCTCGGCCGCCGAAGCCCGCGATCTGCTCCACGAAGGTGTACCCGAGGACGCCTTCACCTGGCATCCCGTTCGGCAGGAAGTCGGCAACTCGAAGTATCAGCTGCCGGACGCCATTGAACCAATCTGATGGTCAAGACCGCGGCTGGTGGTCAAACAGGGCGAGCGCGGCTTCAAACGATGCGCGCATGCCGACCAGCCGCCCCGAGTCCCCTCGGCTGTGCCATAGCTCGTGCTGATAACGGCCGTCGACCCAAACGCGGCAAATGGTCCACCCACGCGGTCCTGCCCAGTAGTAGTCATCCATACGCCGCCAATCTTCGGGATCGCTCATGGCCGTGGCCCAGTGTTGCCGCTGGGAAATAGGGCGCTATGGCGCGGATTCTAGGCTTGTTTATACTGTATGTCCATACAGTGGTTCAGCATCATGCCGTTCAAGCCTCCGCTTCGCATCGCCCAGCTGCGCGCCATCCAAGATCGCCATCGCGGTCCGGACGGAAAGATCAGTGATGCCGATCTTCTGGCCCTCCTGCAGGAGGTCAAGCGGTACCGCTCGTTCATATTGCGCACCAAGCAATTGTCCGGTGGATTCAAACGGCCGTCCGGGGTGCTGGGGCCGGTGTACGATGAGTGGTTTGAGATCCTCTCCGCCGAGCCCTGTGTGGCGGAGCAAGAACAGATGGTCCGCGAGCTCCTGGAAGACCCGAAGAAGCTTCGCAAGGGTATGGGGCCGCGCTAAGACTATCCCGCCCAGTACAGCGGCACCATTGATTCGAACGCCGTTTCATTGGCATACTGGACCCCCACCACTTTTGGAGAGCGAGGCCATGCTCATCGAGATCCAGAAGGAAGGCGCGGAGGCGGCCCGCAAGGGTCTGAGTCTCTTAAGTTGCCCGTATCTGAAGGCGGACGCTATGCCAGGTCACACCGGGGAATCTCCCCGCGAATGGATCGAGCGAGTGAATGCCTGGGAGGAAGGCTGGAAGAGAGAGGTGGCACAGCGAGGTGCCAAACGATCCACCAGTCCGTTTGCAGTCTCCGTCGCCGAGAGGCGACCGGGCTTCCGCCTACCGGCCGCTTAACCGGCCCACAAACCAGCGCCCCGAATGGGGCGCTTTCGTTTTGGCAGAGATCCGCGGCGCGTTTAGCGGCTAAACACCAGCCACGCGGTCGCGCAGATCATCCCCAGGGTGTTTAGCAGCTAAACGATGCCGACGTGCCGCACCGTAGGCACGCTGGTTGCTGCGAGCATGGGTCCAACACGAGAAGGAGGATTTCATGTCGGACGATCTGAAAAATCGCGGTGCGCAAGACCGGTCGCGTATCAACGTGAACGAGGCCCACGAGCTTCATTACTGGACCAACGAGTTGGACGTGAGTGACGAACAGTTGCGAAAGGCTGTGCAGGCCGTCGGCGTCTCAGCAACAGCGGTGCGAGAGCATCTGAAGGGCCAGACCGGCGCCAAGCGCTCCTAGCTATCGTGGTGGGGCAGGACCGTGGACAACGGCCGAAAATTCATCGTCTATCGGTCCCTGAACCAACAGGAACGGTTCGATCTCCTGTTGGAGTTCGATGATGCGATGAGGCGCTGGACGGTAATCAACGGGATGCCGGATGACCCGAAGGCGAGACGCATCGCGGTGGAGCAGCCGGCAGTTCCCTCGGTCGGACGGAAGCGTAGAGGACGTACTGCGGTATCCCCGCTCAGCGGGGAGCCGGTATCTGTGTGGGACGCCGGAGAGTGGAACTTGGCGGGCGATGCAGGCGGATACGAGGCCGGCCATCTGAGATTCCGCCTCCATGGCGCGCTCCTGCAGGGCCGCTGGGCCCTCGTGCGTATGTCTGGCAGCGGCGCCGTGGAACGGCCTCCTTGGCTACTCATCTTCACATCGGTTCGTGACCGGCGGAACTGAACCATGGCAACCCGACCTCGAAAGGGCAATGCCCATGCGACCGGCCGCTCCGGAGCGGCGTCCGCTGCATCAAAACTTCCAGGCCTCGAGGCAGATCTGCCGCCTTCCCTAAAGCCTCAGTTGGCTACCTTGGTCGACGGCGTTCCCAGGCACGGAGATGATTGGCTTTACGAGGTCAAGTTTGATGGTTGGGCGTATCAGTGCCATTGTCTTGGGATGAGCTGGGCGACGTCACTGGTGGCGCGCAATGGACGATTTCGAACGTCCAGGGTCGGCTTGACGTGGCCAACTCACCGTGGGACGACTACACGCCGCAAACGATCAGCTAGGCCATGAACGCGATCGGCTACAGCCCGGAGCGGACGAAGAGTTAGCCCGCCTTCAGAACGCCCATGCTGCAGCATCAGCACTGCTGTTTTGAGGCTCTGCATCTAATGATTGGCAGATGGGGGCCGGTGGGTATGTGGGTGAAACTCGGGAAGCCGGTGGGCACACCCTGTGGTCAAGCGCGTGGTCAGGCGGAGCCTGTCCACCGTTTGTCCATCAGCGGTTGTCCATGGGCCGAGCGCAGCGAGCCGAGTGGTCGCGCAGCGATCATCCACATATCCACGGGTTCGATGAATGTCTTTGGTCTTGATGGTTTAGCGGCTAAACACGTGGCACAACGGTCCAAGTGTGTTCCCCGCGCTTACCAATTTGACTCTTGATTGTCTCCGTCGGGGCGGTCTGCCCCAGGGCTTCCACTGACTGGCTGGACTGCGCGCGGTGCACCTGTCTGCTTTCGGCCGAGGTTGTGTGAAAACTCACCGTGCTGAGGGTCATGTCGGAAGTTGGCCTCTCAGATCAACTCAGGATCGACGATCGGAGTTGAGGGAAGGGTTTGAACACCCTCGAAAACAAGTCCATCACGAGTTTTCACACAGCCTCGGCCATAAGCGGACGCTCGGCGGGCATGCCAAAATATCGTTATCTGCATATGTTAACGGTGTCATATGGCTGCAAGAAAAATCCTCACTGTCGGTCTGGAGCTCGCGTCATCCGAGCCAACCTATGCTACGTTTCGGTCAAAGGCATCGCTACTGGACTGGGACATATTTCTCTTCAGACCAGAAATCTCGGAGTTTCTTCACAACTACCACGAAACGTACCAAGGCAAGCCGTGCTTCAATGACAGCTCGTCGTTCGAGGCGAAAGAGTGTTGTGAACACTGGCGTCGCGAAATTAAACAGGCTATGGAGACGGGAAAGACCGTAATTGTCTTTCTGCCTTCTTTGTACGAAGCCTACGTAGATACGGGTAGGCGCTCCTACTCAGGTACCGGTCGAAATCAGAAGACAACCCGTCACGTTGAACTCCTCACTAACTACGACACGCTCCCGATGGGCTTGGAGCCGTTAGCAGCAACTGGGAGTTCGATGAAGCTCACGTCGAAGGGGGCTGAATTATTGGCCCCATACTGGACCGAGTTCGGCGAAAGATCTGGCTACAGGGTTGTCCTGAACGCATCCGATGTTCCAGCATGCGTTCAGACTCGTGCAGGAGACAAAACCGTGGGCGTACTCTATCGGAGCAAGTCTTCCGCCGGGACGCTATTGTTGCTCCCCGACATGGATTTCAGTCCGCCGAACTTCACGAAAAAAAAAGGCAACAGTGAGGTCTGGACGTCTGCCGCTACTCAGTTTGCAGGCGCATTCCTTTCTGCCGTGGTTGCCCTCGACAAAGCCCTCCGATCCTCTTCGGAGGTAACACCGGAGCCGCCGTGGGCCGCTACCTCACAGTACACGCTCGCACCGGAGACAGCGCTACGCGTTCAACTCCTTGAAGCAGAGCGCCAAGTCGAGGCAGCGCAAAGAAAAAAGGAACAGGTCGCCGAGGCGATTTCTGGTGCCGTTATGCCGCGCGGTCTTCTATATGAAAAGGGCAAACCGCTGGAGGCCGCGATCATCTACGCCCTAACCATTCTCGGCTTCAATGCGTGCCAATTCAAACAGTCCGATTCTGAATTCGATGTGGTTTTTGAGTCCGCCGAAGGTCGTCTTATTGGCGAGGCAGAGGGAAAGGACAGCAAAGCGATAAACATCGACAAGCTCCGTCAGCTCTCAATGAATATTCATGAAGACCTACAGCGGGAGGAGGTTTCAGAACCTGCAAAGCCGGTCCTATTCGGAAATGGATTCCGACTTCAAGAACCCAGTTCCCGATCTGACCCGTTCACGGAGAAATGCCACTCAGCCGCCTCAACGTCATCGACGGCGCTTGTTTCAACCGCTGACCTCTTTCTGCCCGTTCAGTACTTGCTTGCGCACGAGGACGCCGAATATGCGGCTGCATGTCGTGCCGCTCTTTTGTCGACTGTTGGCAGAGTCGTTTTCCCTAGTCCCCCCGTCGTGGCCCAGAGAAATAACGACACAGAGCAAGAGGAAAGTGGCGTCTAACAGGTTGATCGACACGGACGTCCAATCGACCGGCTTTGCCGACCAACTGTCGGCGGTCATCTACAGCGTTTCTGAACGTCCGCTTTCCACCGCGAGCTACTTCCGCTTTAGGTCGCAACCGGGCCTCCACTAGAGGCTGACCATGGCCATGAACGGCTCCTCGCACCGTGCAGTCCTATGGACCAAATCACATCTGCTTTAAATCAACCTCTTTGGCGACCTTGCCAAAGGCCTCAAGGTCCGTCTTGACGCGGGCCGTGGTGTCGGCGGGCGTCGATACGCGCGGGATCATGGCCAGCTCCAGGAGGCGTTGCTTCATCTCGGGTTTGGCGAATTCGCGAGCGATAGCTTGCTGAATCTTGTCCACAATGGCGTCCGGCGTGCCCTTGGGCGCCGCTAAACCAAACCACGCGACGGCCGAAAAGCCGGGCATGCCGGCCTCTGGAGCCGTCGGCACATCGGGCAACGCCGCCACGCGTTCGGGGTTGGTGACGAACAGCGGCCGCACCTTGCCCGCCTTGATGAAGGGTGTCTGCACGCCGGTATTGTCCAGCACGGCGTCAATATGGCCACCCAGCAGATCGTTCATCGCCGGGCTGCTTCCCTTGTACGGCACGATGTTGATCTCAATACCGGCGGAGCGTGCAAACATAAGCTGCGTCAAGTGTTGCTGGGTCCCGAGACCGGCATTGCCGAAAGTGATCTTATTGGGATTGCGGCGCCCGTAATCGATGAATTCCTTCAGCGTCTTGGCGGGAAACTCGTTATTCGTCACCACGACGAAAGGCAGGTCCACCAGCACCGTGATCTGCTTGAAGTCCTCCAAGGGCTTGTAGCGCAGCTTGTAGACGTACGGGTTGACCGCCATCGTGCCGCTCGCGGTCAGGGCCAACGTGTAGCCGTCGGGCTCCGCGCGGGCGACGTGCTCGGTTCCCAGGACGCCGCCGGCGCCCGGCTTGGCCTCGACGATGACGGGCTGCCCCAATTCGCTCTGCACCGCCTGGGCCGCGAAGCGCGCCAGCATGTCGGCCGATCCGCCCGTGGCATAAGGCAGGACGATCGTGATCGGCTTGCTGGGATAGTTGTCCGCGGCTGCGGCAGATGAGGCTGCGAAGGCGGCCACACAAGCGGCGGCCAGAAACTTCAGGTTCTTTATCATGAATTGATTACCCAAGTTGCGGAGGAACTGCGCAGTAACCCGGGCAAGGTTAAGCGGTCGCATGTTATATGACCAATCAACAATTAAAATAAAACATCATCAACGTTTTTGATAACGACTTAGGGTAAGCGTGCTTGACGCCATCGACTTGAACCTGCTTCGCATATTCGACGCCGTGATGACCGAGCGTAACGTCACGCGCGCGTCGCACACCCTGCACATGACGCAGCCGGCGGTCAGCAACGCCATCAACCGGCTACGGCTGACGCTGAAGGATCCACTGTTCATCAAGGTCCAGGGTGGGGTCCTGCCCACCCAGCGCGCCGAATTGCTCTGGCCGCCCATCCGCGACGCGCTTGCCCGTATCGCCGAGACCCTGGAGCGCAATGAGTTCGACCCCGCCCGATCGGAAGCCGTCTTCCGTCTGGCCATGTCCGACTACGTGGCCGACCAGGTCATCCGGCCGCTGTTTGTCGAACAACAGGAGGTGGCGCCGAATATCCGCATCCACCTGCACCCCTATTCGCTGGACAACACCACCTCGCTGCTGGAAAAGGGGGAAGTCGATATGGCAGCGGGCGTGTATTCGAACTTCGGTTCGTCGCTGCGCACCCTGCCGCTTGAAACCCTGACCTACGTCTGCGCGATGCGCAAAGGCCATCCGCTGCTGTCCCTGCCGCGCTTCACGCTGGACGATTTCCTGTGCGCGCGCCATCTGGTGGTGAGCCTGCTGGGCACGGCGGCCCTGATCGATCACGAGCTGGCCGCCCACGGCTACAAGCGCAACGCCGTGCTGACGATCAACCAGTTCGCGCTGGCCCCGCGCCTGCTGGCCGAGACCGACCTTATCTGCGTGGTGCCGGCCAACGCCGTGCGCAACAGCCCGCACAGCCACCAGCTAGAGGCCATCGAGCCGCCCTTCCCGCTGATCCCCCGCACGGTCAATCTGATCTGGCACGAGCGCTCGGACAACCTGCCGTCGCATCGCTGGCTCCGCGAGGAGATCCTCAAGGTGTGCAAGGCGCAGGGCATGATGTTCGACCCCGCGCAGGGGGCTGAATCGCACGCCTATTGAGCCTGTCGTTATTCACACAAATGATGAAGATCAATGCAAATCTTTGATTAGATCGAATGATCCGCGGTCGATAAGATTCTGGTCACCCTAGCTTCGGCGCATGTCCGCGCCGGCTTCCTGGAGACCCGCGTTGACCCACTCCGCATCCCCCACCGGCGAGCGCCGTTTCCGCGTCGGATTCGACGTGGGCGGCACCTTCACTGATTTCACCCTACTGGCCGAACACAGCGGCGCGTTATCCTACTTCAAGGTGCCTTCGACGCCGCACGACCCGTCCGAGGCCATCCAGAGCGGTCTCGCCCATCTGATGCGCGAGCACGGGATCGCCGGCGACGAACTGGTCCACGTGGGCCACGGCACAACGGTGGCCACCAATATGGTGATCGAGCGCCGCGGTTCGCGCTGCGCCCTGGTCACCACGCGCGGCTTTCGCGACGTGCTGGAGATCGGCCGCCAAACCCGCCCGCATCTGTACGACTACAACGTCATCAAGCCGGCGCCGCTGGCGCCGCGCGAATGGCGCTTCGAGATCGGCGAACGCATGGCGGCGGACGGCTCCGTGCTGCAGGCGCTGAACGAGGACGAAGTCGTCGCGGTCGCGCGCCAACTGGCCGACGCGCGGGTCGAAGCGGTGGCCATCTGCTTTATGCACAGCTATCGCAACGACGCCCACGAGCGCCGCACGCGCGAAATCCTGGCCGAATATCTTCCCGATGCCTACCTCAGCGTTTCCAGCGAAATACTGCCAGAGTTCCGCGAGTATGAGCGCATGTCGACCACGGCCCTGAACGCCTACGTGGGCCCGCGCATGGCGTCATACATGCGCAACCTGGTCGACTCGGTGCAGGCCATGGGGGTGCGCGTGCCTCCCACGACCGTGCATTCCAACGGGGGCCTGATGTCGGTGGAGTCGGTGCTGACCGCGCCGGTGCGAACCTGCGTGTCCGGGCCCGCTGCCGGCGTCATCGGCGCGGCCGAGCTCGGGCAGGCCGCCGGCTTTCACAACCTGATCACCTTCGACGTCGGCGGCACCAGCACGGACGTGTCGCTGGTGGCCGAGCTGCAGCCGCTGTTCACTTCCAGCCGCCTGGTGGCGGATTATCCCGTCAAGACCCTTATGGTCGACGTACACGTCATTGGCGCGGGCGGCGGCAGCATCGCGCGCATCGACGACGCCGGCGCGTTGAAGGTGGGCCCGCAAAGCGCCGGCGCGGTGCCCGGCCCGATCGCCTACAACCGGGGCGGCACGACCGTCACCCTGACGGACGCGCACGTCGTGCTGGGCCGCCTGAATCCCGTGGCGCTGCTTGAAGGCCGCATGGCTGTGCATGCGGAGCGCGCACGCGCCGCGCTTCAGGAACAAGTGGCCGACCCGTTGGGCATCAGCATCGAAGAAGCGGCCTACGGCATCCTGCGAATCGCCAACTCGAACATGGCCCGGGCCGTGCGCGCGGTTTCGACCGAACGCGGCCATGACATCCGCAAGTTCGCGCTGTGCGCCTTCGGCGGCGCGGGCGGCCTGCACGCGGCCGAGCTGGCGCGCGACTGCGGCATCGGCACGCTACTGATTCCGCAGGAGCCCGGCACCATGTGCGCGCGCGGCATCCTGCTGTCGGACATATCCATGGACTTCGTCCAGACGCTGATGGCCAATGCGAACGAACAGGGCTGGCTGGCGGTGCAGCAGGCGCTGGACGCGCTGGGCGGCAAAGCCCGCGCGTGGCTGACGGGCGAAGGCGTGGACGATTCCGCCCAGCGCCTATCGGCGGTCATCGACGCGCGCTACCAGGGCCAGAATTTCGAGATCCCCGTGCCGCTGGACGGCATGCGCCTGATGCCGCTCACCGACTTCGTGGCGGCTTTCAGCGCGGCCCATATCCGCGAGTACGGCTACGACGCGACCGGCCGCGCGGTCGAGATCGTCAACTGCCGCGCGCGGGCAGTGGGTCTGGTGCCGCGCGCGCCGATCGCGCGCGTGCCTGGCGGCGCCAGCCTCGCGGGCGCGATCAAGGAGCGCCGGGCCGTGTACTTCGAAGGCGCCGGATGGACCGACACGCCCATCTATCGCCGCGCCCTGCTTCCGGCAGGCGTCCCCATCGACGGCCCCGCCGTCATCGAGGAGATGAGTTCAACCACCGTGATCCTGCCGGACCAGCAAGCGCGCGTGGACGACTACGGCAACCTCGTCGTCAACCTCAACCCCTAAGGCAACCCGACATGACCACTGCACCGACTGCCGCCGCCGACACCGACGCGTTCGATCCCATCGAAATGGAGGTCTTCAGCAACCGCCTGCTGTCCATCACCGAAGAAATGGGCAACACGCTGATCCGCTCCTCGTTTTCCAGCAACATCAAGGAGCGCAAGGACTGCTCCGTGGCGCTGTTCGACGCCGCCGGCCGGCTGGTGGCGCAGGCTGCCCACGTGCCGGTGCACCTGGGCTCGCTGTCGGGCGGCATCGACGCCGTGCTGCGCCGCTACGGCGCGGCCGGCATCCGTCCCGGCGACGCTTTTCTGTGCAACGACGCCTACCTGGCCGGGGGCACCCACGCGCCGGACATTACCGTCGTATCGCCCATCTTCTTCGACGGCGTGTTGCGCTTTTTCGCCGCCAATATTGGCCACCACACCGACGTAGGCGGCGCCGTGCCGGGCTCGACCTCGCACCACCTCAAGACGGTATGGGAGGAAGGCATCCGCCTGCCCGCGATGCGCATCGTGCGGCAGGGCGAGCTGGACCTGGACTTGCTGGAGATGATCGCGCACAACACGCGCGAGCCGGACAACCGCATGCACGACATCCGCGCCCAGATCGCGACCAACGACAAGGGCGCGCGCCTGATGCTGGAGCTGGTCGGCCAATCGGGGCTGGACACCGTGCTATCCGCCATCGACGGCATCCTGCGCTACACCGAACGGCGGCTGCGCAACCGCATCGCCCAGCTTCCGACAGGCAGCGTTTCGTTCACCGAACGCATGGACGATGACGGCATGGGCGGCGACCCGGTGGTGATCCAGGCCAACGTGCAGGCGCGCGACGGCCAACTGCACGTGGACTTCACGGGCACCGGCAAGCAGGCGCGCGGCGCCTTCAACTTGCCGGCCAGCGCGCTGAACGCCAGCGTGTATTTCGCGGTCAAGGCCATGCTCGATCCCGAGCTGATGCCGAATAACGGGCTTTTCCAACCCATCACCATCAGTGCGCCCGAGGGCACGATCACCAATCCGGTGTTTCCCGCCGCCGTGGGCGCGCGCGTGACCACCGCGCAGCGCGTGGCGGGCACCGTGATTGGCGCCCTGGGCCAACTGCTGCCGCCCGGCCGCGGCATGGCTTCGTCCAACGACGTGATGCCCTCCATGCTGTTCTCCGGCCCGATGCGCGACGGCAAAGGCACCTTCGTTTATCTTGAAACGCTGGGCGGCGGCGCGGGCGGGCGCGCCCGGGGCGACGGCATGGACGGTATCCAGGTCAACGTCACCAATACGTCCAACCTGCCCGCCGAGGCGCTGGAAATCGAATACCCCCTACTGGTCGACGAGTACGCCCTGGTGAACGATACGGGCGGCGCGGGCAAATACCGGGGCGGCATGGGCATTGCGCGCCAGATCCGCTCGCTGCACGATCAACTGGCCTGCACCATCCGCTGCGACGCGGCGCTGTTCGGCGCAGCCGGCCTCGATGGCGGCCTGACGGGCGGCACCTCGCGCCTCATCCAGAACCCGGGCCGCGCCGACGAGCAGCGGCTGCCCAACAAGATTTCGGGCCACCCTCTGCCGGCGGGCTTCACGGTCCGCCTGGAGACGCCCGGCGGAGGCGGCTACGGGATTCCCGCGGAGCGCGACCTTGCCGATATCCGCCGCGACGTCGTTGGCGGCAAGGTGAGCCGCGCCGCCGCGGAGCGCGACTATGGACCCGAGCGTGTGGCGCGCGCCCTTGAACAGGAAGGCGCATGACCCGTCCCGAATCAGCCGAGCCCCGCAGCGGCGGCGAGGCCCTCATCGCACAGTTGCAGGCCTTTGGCGTGCGGCGCGTCTTCATGGTGCCCGGCGAGAGCTTCCTGCCCTGCATCGACGCCCTGTACGCGCGGCGCGATGCAATCGAATCTATCGTCTGCCGCCAGGAAGGCGGTGCGGCCTATATGGCCGAGGCACACGGCAAGCTGACCGGCCAGCCCGGCATCTGCTTTGTATCGCGCGGCCCCGGCGCCACCAACGCGGCCATCGGCGTGCACACCGCCCGCGAAGACTCCACGCCCATGATCCTCTTCATCGGCCAGGTCGGCGGCGACACCGCCGACCGCCAGTGCTTCCAGGAAGTGGACTACCGCGCCATGTACGCGCCGCTGGCGAAATGGGTGGCGCAGATCGAGCGCGCCGACCGCATCCCGGAATATCTGGCGCGCGCCTGGACCACCGCCACCAGCGGACGTCCCGGCCCCGTGGTGCTGGCGCTGCCCGAGGACATGCTGGCCCGCCTGACCCGAGCGCCGCTGGCCGCGCCGCCCGCGACACCGCAGGCCTGCCCCACGCCCAACGATATGCAGCGCCTGCAGCGGATGATCGAGTCCGCCGCCCGGCCGTTGCTGCTGCTGGGAGGTTCGCGCTGGTCCGATGCGGCGCGCGGGGCGGTACGCGACTTTGCCCTGCGCTTTGACCTGCCGGTCGCCACCGCCTGGAGACGGCTGGAGCTGTTCGACAACAACCATCCGAACTTCGTCGGGCAGGTCAGCGCCAGCATGCCCGCGCACCAGAAGCGCGTCGTCACGGACAGCGACCTCGTCATCGCGCTGGGCACGCGCCTGTGCGAACCGACCACCATCAATTACGAATGGCTCGCCTCGCCCACGCCGCGGCAGACCTTGGTGCACATCCACGCCGACGCCAACGAGATCGGGCGGCTTTGCACGCCGGCGCTCGGCATCGTTGCCAGCGTGGCTGGCTTTGCCCAGGCCGCGGCGGCTCTCGCGCCCACGCCGGGCTGGCGGCCAGCGCGCAGCGGCGCGCACGCCGCGGGTTCGGCGCCCGTGCTGCTGCCGACCCCCGGCCCGCTCGACCTGAATGCGGCCGCCGGCCATGTCGCGGCTTCCCTGCCCGCGCGCGCCTGCGTCACCGTGGGCGCGGGCAACTACGCGCTCTATGCGCACCGGCACATCGCCTTCAAGGGCCTTGCCAGCCAGCTTGCGCCGGCCGTGGGCGCCATGGGCTACGGCCTGCCGGCGGCCATCGCGGCCAAGCTGCATGACCGCGACGCCCCGGTCATCTGCTTTGCCGGCGACGGATGCTTCCAGATGACCATGCAGGAAGTCGCCACCGCCGTGCAGCATCGGCTGGGCATCGTCATCCTGGTGTTCAACAACGGGCTTTACGGCACCATCCGGCTGCATCAGGAGCGGGCCTATCCTGGCCGCGCATTGGCCACGACCCTGGTCAATCCCGACTTCGCCCAGCTCGCGCAAAGCTATGGCGCCTTCGGCCACCGCGTCACAACCACCGAGGAATTTGCGCCGGCCTATGACGCCGCGCTGGCCCACGCCCGTGAGCACCAACTGCCCGCGATTCTGGATCTGGTGTACGACGCCGACATCATCCTGCCCGACCGCACGCTGTCGCAGATGCACGCTGACAGGGCATGCGCCCCGGAGCCGCGCGCATGACACCGCTGCTGCGCCGTGCCGCGCCGCAGGCCGGTTCCGCCCTGCACCTGACCTGGAACGGCCAGCCGATAGCCGCCCAGCACGGCGACACCGTGCTGACGGCGCTGCTGCTGGCCGGCGACCGGCTGCGAACCACACTGGGCACGGGCGCGCCGCGCGCGGGTTTCTGCCTGATGGGCGCTTGCCAGGACTGCTGGGTACAGCGCATCGACGGCCAGCGCCTGCGCGCCTGCTCCACCTTGGCCGAAGATGGCATGGAACTGCTCGACGCCCTGCCCGGAGCGTGCCCATGAACATGCCTCCCATGTCCGATGCGCCGCCGAGCGTGGTGGTGGTGGGCGCAGGACCCGCCGGCGTGCGCGCCGCACAAACGCTGCTGCGCCACGGAGTGCGGCCCGTCGTCATCGACGAGGCCGCGCTGCCCGGCGGCCAGATCTATCGCCAAAGCCCCGTCCCGCGCGGCACCGCACGCCAGCGGTACGGCTTCGAACATCAGCGCGCGGCCCGCATCCACGAGGCAGGCGCCCAATTGCGCCAGCAGGCCGACTACCGCGCAAACACCGCCGTGTGGAACACCGCGCCCGGCCACCTAGATCTCGTTACGCAAGACGGCGACTTGGATGAACTGCCCTACTCCCAACTGCTGATAGCCACCGGCGCCACCGACCGCGTTCTGCCCTTTCCCGGCTGGACCCTGCCTGGCGTCTTTTCGCTGGGCGGCGCCCAAATTGCGCTGAAGGGCCAGCATTGCCTGCTGGGGCCGCGCATCGTCTTCGCGGGCACCGGGCCCTTGCTGTATCTCGTCGCCTATCAATACGCGCGTGCCGGGGGCCAGGTGCAGGCCGTGCTCGATAGCGCGCCGCTGGCTGGCCAGGCACGCGCCCTGCCCGCGCTGCTGAATCAGGTGGGCACGCTGGCCAAGGGCTTGTATTACCTGGGATGGCTGCGCGCGCACGGCGTACCCGTGCACCATTCGGCAAGCCTTATCTCGGCCCGGGGCGAGACCCGCATCGAAAGCGCGCGCGCGCGCATCGTCGACGCCGAACGCCACATTGCCTGTGACGCGCTGGCAGTCGGCCACGGCCTGCGCGCCGAAACCCAACTGGCCGACCTGCTCGACTGCGATTTCGATTTCCACGCCGCCCAGCGCGCCTGGCTGCCGCGACGCGACGCCGACGGCCGCAGCTCGATCGCCGGCGTCTACCTGGCGGGCGACGGCGCGGGCATCGGCGGCGCCGCACTGGCCGAACTGGCCGGCGAACGCAGCGCGCTTGCCATGCTGGCCGACAGCGGCATCCGCGTCGACCCCAAGCGCCTGCGTTGGCTGGCGCGCCGGCAGGCCGCGCTGACGCGCTTTCGGCATGGTCTGGACCGTGCGTTCCCGCTGCCGGCCGCAGGCTCCGGCTGCGACGACAGCGTCATCGTCTGCCGCTGCGAGGAAGTGCGGGCGGGAGCGCTGCGCGCCGCCGCCGCGCAATATGCCATCGATGACCTCAACCGCCTGAAAGCCCTGACGCGCATCGGAATGGGCTTGTGCCAGGGCCGCCTGTGCCAGAGCGGCGCCGCCGAATTGCTGGCCGACTGCCGGAAAATCCCCCTGGCGGCCGTCGGCCGCCCGCGAGGACAGGCGCCCGTCAAACCCCTGCCGTTCGCAAGCTTTGACAAGAACCCGTCATGACACTGCTGCATACCGACGTCGCCATCATCGGCGCGGGCCTGGTCGGCGCCAGCGCCGCCTTGGCGCTACAGCGCGCTGGCGTCTCCACCCTGCTGATCGAACGCGACTTGTGCGGCGCGCGCGCCAGCGGCGTCAACTTCGGCGGCGTGCGCCGCCAGGGCCGCAACCTTGAACAGCTACACCTCGCCCAGCGCGCCCACGGCATCTGGGCACGGCTACCGGCGCTGATCGGTACCGACGCCGAATACGTGCGCACCGGTCATCTGAAACTTGCCCGATCGCAAGCGGACCTGGACAAACTCGTCGCCTATCGCGACAAGGTGCGCGACCTTGACCTGGGCCTGGAGATTCTGGACCGCGCCGCCCTGCGCCGGCGCTTTCCCGCGCTGGCGCCCGACATCGTCGGCGGCTCACTTTGCCCCGAAGACGGCCAGGCCAATCCTCGCCTGGTCGCGCCCGCCTTCGCCCACGCCGCGGCGCGCGCGGGCGCCCAACTGCTTGAGCACTGCGCCATCGCCCACGTCGACACCATGGCAAGCGACTTCCTGCTGACGGCCACGGACGGGCGCCGCATTCGCGCCGCCACGGTGATCAACGCCGCCGGCGCATGGGGCGCTGTCGTGGCCGGCTGGTTTGGCGACGTCCTGCCCTTGCAGGTCAAGTACCCCACCCTGCTCGTCACCGAACCGCTCACACCGCAGATCGGCGTGTCGCTGGGCGTCGAAGGTGGAGGCTTCTACGCCAGGCAGGTGGCGCGCGGCAATGTCGTCATGGGAGGCGGTTATGGCCATGCCTTGCCCGGCGATCGCAGCCGCCCAGGTCCCGCGGCCCTGGCCGATCTCGGCCGCACCGGCCCGGCCATTCTGCCCGCCCTCGCCCGCGCCAACATCATCCGCTGCTGGTCGGGAATAGAAGGCTATTTCCCCGACAAGAATCCCGTCATCGGCTTCAGCGCCAAGGTGCCGAGGCTGCTGCACGCCTTCGGGTTTTCGGGGGGAGGCTTTCAGATTGCGCCTGCGGTGGGCGAAGTCCTTGCACAAGCGGCCCAGGGACAGTGCAGCCTGAAGATGGCGGAGCGATTTTCAGTCAGTAGATGGAACGGATATCAAGCCTTAGGGAATTAGGCGCTTGCCGGCGGTTCCAATCGGCTCTGGCAATGTCGGAAGAATACTCATTGGATCGAACAAAGCCTTGATGCGCCGTTCAAATGCGAAAGCCTGAGTGAGTTTGTCCATGACTGCTACAGGGGATTCAAAATGGCACCCAAGCATCGATCACCATGGAATACCTGTTAATGAGGCCCCGGGCAAAAGGCACTCGCAGGTAGCCATGTGAGCCCCGCAATTCTCATTCTCCCTTTGTCTAACGATCGTTCAGAACTTCAGGATTTTCCGCAATCCGGACGGGGTTTGGCGAATTCCCGAGCGATGGCTTGCTTAATCTTATCCACCATGGCAGTCGGCATGTCATTGGGCGCCGGCGATCCGAACCACGCCACGGCCGAAAGTCTGGGCATCCCTGCCTCTGGGGCCGTCGGCACATTCGGCAACGCCGCCCTGAGTTCTGGGCTAGTGACGAACGCGAAAGCAGCGACTCGGTCGTAAGAGCCCGTATAGCCTAGAGAGCAAGAATCCTGGTGCGGCTCCAAAAGCGAGCGTCGCTGCTTGCGTGTGCGGTTAGCCTCGACCTTGAGCCACGACGAGTGCAGATAGCGTCTCACCGAGGTGCGCGATATGCCAAGTCGCTTGGCAATCTCTCGTAAAGAGCCATGATCGCGCAAATGCCAACGGCGAGTAATGCTGAGAAGACCCACGTCGATCACTCCTGTGTCCCACACGCGTACCGAGCAGGATGGTGTTCACGAGGTTGTTCGGACTTACATGCAAATCAAACGTAAAGGTGGTTCAACTCTGCGTGCAAATCAAAACCTAGCTCGTCTCAAAACTACCCGCGACATTACGCTTGGAACTAGGCAAAACTTTAGGCAGTTGACGCACGCGCCGTTTACGCGATGTCACTATGCGCAGTTGCAGCTGGGCGAATCGAATTCGCTTTGGATGCCAGAGAATCTGCGCCGAGAGGTGGGAGGCAGACCGACCGCTCTGGGTCGAGGTTGTGTGAAAACTCACCGTGCTGAGGGTCATGTCGGAAGTTGGCCTCTCAGATCAACTCAGGATCGACGATCGGAGTTGAGGGAAGGGTTTGAACACCCTCGAAAACAAGTCCATCACGAGTTTTCACACAGCCTCGGTCGTTATCGGCCCGACATACCTCAGCGGATCTGGGAATTAATTTTGGCCAAAGACTTTTCCATCGGATGGCTCCTCTTTCGGTGTTTAGCGGCTAAACGATACATCAGGCGTCGCACAGTGCCGGACGCCAAAGCGCAACCAGGGCCTTGAACTGCGCATGTACCTCGGTCCCCAGGGTATCGGGATACGCGCGTGTTTGGCGGATCAGGCCAATCACGACGAGCATGTCATCGGCTATCTCAGCGTCCACGCTCCAGATATCGGTCAGGTCGAAGCCACCGCACCTGGTCGCGTTCCACCACGAAAGCAGAAAGTCCGCCACCCGTTTGCTTTGGCCAGTATCACGCTGTGCGATGTTGATGAGGCGTGCCAGGGCATCAGTCCCTTTCTTTTGAAGCACCGGGTTTGCGCCTTCCCGTCGATGCTGCTCGAGGCGATCCATGCTTCGTTGGACTTCCGGGCCAACCGTGGGCGGTAGTTCGCCATTTTCGGGTGGGGTGCTTGGTTCTTTTGCATGGAACACATGGGTCGAACATTCCGCCACTACGGCGCGGGCTGTCGTCTCATCACGTGATGACTGTGGCGTCTCCTCCGCCAGTGCGTCTGACGACGCTCGCTTCGCACCTCCGGCTTTCCGAATCGCCTTCACCGCCGACCGCGTAGGCTTGGCCTCATTCGCGCTCAACAGATCTGCGACGGCCTCCGGTTGCTCACGGTGCGCGACGGCCAGTTCATTGGCGAGCGTCACATCAGTCACCTTCCCCGCCGCAACCGCTTCGGCGACGGGTTCGGGCAGCGTGAGTAGACCTGCATGATGGCTTACCCAGGCTTTCGATTTACCGAGCTGACGCGCTAAGTCGGCCCGGGACCAACCAGCTGACAGCTTGCCGCCGATAAAGTCCGCAATTTCCCGCGCGGTTAGGTTCTCGCGCTGCACGTTCTCCACGACCTGATCGAAGTCATCGAAATCCGGATCTTCGAACCCCGGCACCGAAGTCATCTCAGCGACCTTCGCTGCACGGAATCGGCGGTGACCGTGATTGATAATGAAATGTCCGGGAATTGTTGGATGCGGTCGCAACGACAAAGGAGACTTGATGGCACGCTTACCCTTGCGCTCTTGGCGTTTGAACGACGCAGCTAGCTCTGCGATGCTCTCCACGCTGTATCCCGGATTGTTTTTGCCGCGGGAGTTCTTTTCATCTTCGTGGATGAGACTAATGTCATAGGAGCCGGGTTCGCGCGCCTGGGGCGGCGCGCCGTCTAGCAGCGACGCCAAATCGCCCAGGCCGGCCAAGTCCAGGCCGCCGGCATCACCGTGTTTAGCGGCTAAACTCATTTCGCCACTCCCATCGTTTGCAGGACGTGATTGCCGAGGGCGCGCATCTCCGCGCCTGCTGCCCGTGCCGTTGTCTTCCTGCTCTTCCAGACGGGTTCGCCCGCAGCCAGTGCCTCTGCGACGCTAGTGCGCAGACCCACCACAACTGGGGCCAGAAGTTTGCCGTGCGCAGCTTGTACCTCGGCAAGATGTTTGACCTGACGCGGGTTACGGCGGTCAACCCGGTTCGGCACAATACCCAGGAAGTGCAGCTTCGGGTTGTGCTGCTTGGCCCCGACGATCACGCGCATCATGTCTTTGATGCCCTCGATGCTGTAGTCCTCCATCTCGACTGGACTGATCACCGCATCCGCGGTGCGCAGTGCAGTAATGGTGGCGATGCCGATGCTGGCGGGCGTGTCGATCACGCAGAGATCAAAGCCCCGCGTTTCAAATTCGCGCAGGTTTACCTGGAAATTTCGAAGTGCTCGCTCGAGGGGCATGTAGATGACGTTGGCCAGAAGCCGATCTGCGTGCAGCAGGGCAATAGGGCCTGGGGCGTCGCGAACGACCGGCATCTCATCGAGAAACAGTGCGCTCGCCGGTACCTCCAAGCGGTGCTGACGCATGGTCTTGGAGAGGTTCCCGGTGTCCAGGTCCACTACGAGTGTCTTGAGCCCCCGTTCGGCGGCGTGAAACGCAATGTGGATGGCATCAGCGGTCTTGCCGACACCACCTTTGTTCTGTGCGATTACAACAGTTCTCATGTTTGCCATTCCTCTGTCCTTGTGAGGTACGGATGCACAGCAGCCAACGCGAGACTCCGTGTTTAGCTGCTAAACACCGAAGATCATCGGCCGTCCCTACGGTTTTTTAGCGGGAACAGCGGAAGTTTGATTGGATCGGTCGCGGGGGACGTCTATGGCAGCGAAGTAGTCAGCCAGGGCCTGAACCGTCTGGACTCCTGGATTCTTCACCTCGCCGTAGCGGATCTTACGGAGATTGCTCAGCGACACGTGCGTCGCGTCGGCGACTACGCCGAGTTCGTTGTACGGGACGGCGCGGAGGCGGGATAACACCCGGTCAAAAAATTGAAGTTCGCTCATGCAAGCGATTCTAACCCGTATTTGGGTTATTTCAACCCACATATATGCACGCCGGCGCGGCATAGTTCCGTATGGCAAAAAAAGCTACAGAACTCGTCGGCACGAACGTCGATCAGCTCATGCGTACGGCTGGTCTATCTAATGCCGCGCTTGAGAAGAAAACGAACGGCCGCCTGACGCGGTCGACGGTTGACCGTGTTCGTCGCGCGCAGGGAAGCGCAGGAGTGGAAAGCGTTGCGGAAATCGCACGGGCTTTTGGTTTGGACCTTTGGCAATTGTTTGTCGAGGACCTGGATCCGGCACATCTGCCGTCGTTAATGACCGAGCCCGTGGCAGGAACCCTGCCCCTCTCAAAGGAAGAGCAAACTTTGTTGGAGTGCTTCCGCACCCTCAATCCTGCATTCCAGCAGCTGATTTTGAACGATATAGAACGTTATTCAGAGGCTGAGCGTCAAACGCTTGCAAAAAAGGGGGAATCCCCCAAGCGACGCGCATAGATTCCCGCAATGGCGGATCGAAACCACGACGGGTGCCACTGTCTACTGGTTGGATATAGGTACAAACGGCAGCTTGCGGCCGAAATTTAGGCCTTTTGTTACCAAATACGAAAACAATGTCCTTTTGTTCGCCCCTAACTCGGCTAGAACACGGCTGCCTTAGTAAACCCATATTTGGGTTGACAACGTTTATTTACGGGTTATCATGTTCGCACACACCCAAATATGGGTTGCCGCTCTTTAACAATACGCACAGAAGTAACGTCCTGCGCCGCCCGAGAGGGCGCCGCAGAAGGGGAGTTGGCTGCGAACACGGAAAGCCCCGGGGACGAAAAGAAGCAGCAAAAATCTAGGGGTCCCGTAGAGGCCCGTGAAGTCCGGCCAGGTGCGGCAAGCATGTGGTTGAAAAAATCTGTTCAGGCGCAGAGCCTGGAAGACCACCTAGATCTCGAGATGAGGCAGGAAGGGATCAACGATCCCGCCTTCCCACCAGCCCTTCGAGTGAAGGGCGCGAGCGCCTAAGCAGAATGTCTATGCCCTCCGTGGCGAGTAACGGCGGGGCGAACACCCGGCCGGGAGAACAACTGGCCTGCGCCGTGCAAGTCGGCAGGAATCCGCCAGCGTCGTGGTATCTCGCTGGCGGCATCCGAATCGGCGTTCAGTAATCGACTGAGAGGTGTTTAGCAGCTAAACGCCTCCGGCTGAGCGCTCCGATTCGGATGTGTACGCTCCAAAGTCGCAGCAAGGCCGATACGCCTTCTGCTGTTTAGCGCCTAAACACGCTGCCATCACTTGCAGGAGGGAGGACGACCCGACCTTACGTCGGCCTCTGCATTCTGGCGACGCGCTCGCGTCTGCATGTGCCCCCCTCATCCGCCATCTCGCACATGAAATCTTGATGAAGCAATTTTTCGTCTGGACGATCGCCGCGTTGATCTTCGCGGCGGGCTACGCGCTCTACCTCATCTATTCCGATGTCAAAGACGTCTGCGCAAAACAGCAATTCGTGAGCACAACGCTTTGTGCCACCTTGGGAGGCAAATGATGGACCGCAAGGTTTACCCGGTGGAAATAACGCTCGGTCCCAACAAACGCCCTTACTCCCCTGAGTTTCAAACGCTGGACGAATACAAGGAGGGTTGGAAGCGAGTCCTGCTGATGGCTCATGGAAAGGCGGACGTGCGCTGCACGTGCCCCGGTGCCGGTGAAAAGCGCCTCTCAATTCACAGCAGGGCCAATTCCGACAGGTTCCATCTCGCCCGCTTTCCAGAGACGGGCGCCGAGCATAGCGAAGACTGTATCTACTACGGCGTCGATCCCAGCATGTCCGGCCTTGGCTCCTATCGCCGCGGTGTCGTGCAGGAGCTGGATGACGGCGCAGTGAAGATCAAGCTCAAGGTTGGGCTGCAACAGCGCGCGGCTGTCGCGCCTGATGAAAGCAACAATGCCGGACTGGCCGAGACGAAGGTCGCCACCCCTCGACCCCGGTCCGGCCAAGCAAGCATGACACTGCTCGGCCTGCTTCATTTCCTCTGGACGCAAGCCGGCCTGAATACGTGGACTCCCGGCATGGAAGGCAAGCGCAACCTCGGCGTGGTTCACCACCACCTGATGCGTATCGCGACATCGACCTATGCAGGCCGCGCTCGACTGTCGCAAAACCTCGTGATTGCCACGCAGCCCGGCTCGGGGCAGCAGGCGGGACACAACAAGGCTAAGAGTCTCGAAGCGATCACACAGCGCCGCCGCCTGGTCATTGTTGCGCCGCTCGCCCAGCATCAGGAAGGAATGGACGGCAGTGAAGTACTGCCTATCGCCGGGTTTCACGGCATACCTTTCATGGCCTTGGACGAAGGCATCTGGGCAGCGCTCGAGCGCCGCTTCGGCCGCGAGATTGACGCTTGGCGCGCTGGAAACCCAATCATCGCGGTTGCGCAAACAGATCCGCCGAAATCCTCGGCGGGCAACATGCGAGCGCAGGTCGTGGACATCGCGCTCATGCAGATCACGCGTGACTGCATCCCGGTCGATTCGGGGTATGAAGTTCTGATCGCTGAGAAGCTCGTTGCGGAGAAGCGCCGATTTGAAAAGCCCCTGCGATTCGACGCAGGCGAAGACGCGGTCTTTCCCGACTTTTGGCTGCGCGACCTGCCTGAGCCGATCCCCCTTGAAGTTTGGGGCATGTCCGGCACGGATTACTTGTCGCGCAAAAAAGAGAAGGCTGCGCACTATGACGAAACATTCGGTGCCGGAGGCTGGTGGTCGTGGAATGCCGCGATCGGTGACCCAGTGCCCGAATTGCCCCCCAAAACCGCCTAGATGCTCCCCGTGAGGTGCCACCATTGCCGCCATGGTTCTGCATGAACTGCTTCCGACAGGCGCGGGCGGATGAGTCGACCCCTCGGGTATGCATCCAATTTAGAGGTGTTCACGATGCTCAATGCACTTTCCGTGCAGACCACGGATGAAAAGGCGCTCACGCTGCATGAAGCCGCTGAACGCCTCAATGTTTCCTACAGCACAATCTTCAGCTATCGCAAGGAACTTGGATTTCAGCTTAGGGCGCGTGGCGCCTGGCGGATCTGGCCTTCGCGCCTTGCTGCATTCTCGGAAAAGAAGAACAATGTCACCCAGCTATCGCTGCGGGTCTTGGGAGAAGCACCATGCCCATCCGCAAAGATGAAACCTCAGGTATCTGGCAAGTTGATATCCGCGTCCCAGGCCTCCCGCGAGTTAGATGCTCTTCTGGAACATCGGACAGGCAAGCCGCGCAGGAATATCACGACAAGTTGAAGGCTGATTTGTGGCGCCAAGCCAAGCTCGGTGAGCAACCCGACCGCTTGTATGAAGAAGCCGCTGTACGGTGCCTTCGACTTTGGGACGGCCTGCGAGACTACGACAGCAAGGTCCGGCACATTGCCTACTGGCGCACGCAGTTCTCTGGACGCGCCATTCGCTCTTTAAAATTCGACGAGATCGCGGACAAGCTGCCCACTCACACGACGCACCGTCATCGGAAACCCACTCCAGTCAGCGCAGCTACGAAGAATCGTTATCTTGCAACGATGCGCCGAATGCTCAAGCTATGCGAGGAGTGGGATTGGATCGACAAGTGTCCCAAGTTCGCCGAGTTCGTCGAGCCCGATAATCGAGTGCGCTGGGAACCAAAGGACGTTATCGGCCGCTTGATTAGCGCCATGACGCTCGAATGGATGCGGGACGTGAGCTTGGTCGCAGTAGCCACCGGTATGCGCGAGGACGAACTGCTCTCGCTCAAGCCAAGCAACGTCGACATGCCGCGCTCCAATGCCTGGGTCATCGCAGAAGAGGCGAAATCCGGTTACGCACGTTCTGTGCCGCTCAACGCGGATGCTCTTGCAGTCCTGCAGCGTCGGATTCCCAAGGCGAAGAAGTACGTCTTCGAGAGGCCGTCGCGCGACGGCCTCGTCCGCAAGATTGGTCAGGTCGATGCGCGCTGTCTTCGCCGCGCTTGCGCAGAAGTTGGCATTGACGACTTTCACTTTCACGACCTACGGCACACCTGGGCCAGCTGGCATGTACAGGCTGGCACGCCGCTCATGGTGCTGAAGGACCTCGGCGGTTGGGAGACACTGGACATGGTGCAGCGATATGCTCACCTGGCCCCGTCTCACCTCGCGCACCATTCGGCCACGGTCGAATTTTGGTCAAAGTCAGAACGCCAAGAAAAAACGCCGCTTGTAGAAGCGGCGTAAGTTCTTGATACTGCAAAGTTTTGATGGTGGGCTGAGCGAGACTCGAACTCGCGACCAACGGATTAAAAGTCCGCTGCTCTACCGACTGAGCTATCAGCCCGACCGAAGCCAGAAATTATGGCGGATTTTTTGGGACTTGTCAAAAAGATTGACGACAGATCGCCCTATCCCGCTTGCGGCCGCCCATGAAAAACGGCCGCACAAGGCGGCCGTTCCCAAGCGCGGATGAGACTGGCCTTACCAGGCAGCCACCACGGCGCCCTTGTACTTGGTCTCGATGAACTGCTTGACGGCCGGGCTGTGATAGATGCTGACCAGCTTGGCGAACTCGGGGCGGTCCTTGTCCTTTTCACGCACGACCAGCACGTTGGCGTACGGCGAATCCGGCGACTCCTGGGCGATGGCGTCCTTGGTCGGGTTCAGGCCGGCTTCCAGCGCGAAATTGGTGTTGATGGCCGAGGCGTCGGTGTCGTCCAGCGAACGCGGCAGTTGGGCGGCGTCCAGTTCGATGAAGCGCAGCTTCTTCTTGTTCTCGACCACGTCGATCGGGGTGGCCTTCAGGCCGGCTTCGGGACGCAGCTTGATCAGGCCATTGGCTTGCAGCAGCAGCAGGGCGCGACCGCCGTTGGTCGGATCGTTCGGCAGCGCGATGCGGGCGCCGTCTTTCAGATCGGCCAGCGACTTGATCTTCTTGCTGTAGATGCCGATCGGGAAAATCACGGTCTTGGCGATGCTGACCAGCTTGTAGCCGCGGTCGGCGTTCGCATTGTCCAGATAGGGCTGGTGCTGGTAGCTGTTGACGTCCAGGTCGCCCGAGGCCAGCGCCACATTGGGCTGCACGTAGTCGGTGAATTCGATGATCTGGATGTTCAGGCCCTGCTTGGCGGCTTCGGCCTTGACCACATCAAAGATCTGGGCGTGCGGGCCGGCGGTGACGCCAACCTTCAACGGCTTGTCCTGGGCCAGCGCGGGCTGGGCGAAAACGGCGGCGCCCAGGGCGAACGCGGCCAGCGACTTCAAAACCTTGATGCTCATGTTGCGATATCCCGAATAACGGATGTAGAGAGAGAAGAATGAATAGGCGCGGTTGCGATCAGCGATGCGACATGCGGCGCACGAAGCGGTCGCCAAGGCTTTGGATGGCCTGGACCAATACGATCAACACGATCACGACCGCGGCCATGACGTCCGATTGGAAACGTTGATATCCGTAGCGGATGGCCAGGTCGCCCAGGCCGCCGCCGCCGATGGCGCCGGCCATCGCCGAATAGCCGATCAGGCTGACGACCGTGACGATGGTGGCGGCGATCAGGCCGGGCAAGGCCTCGGGCAGCAGCACCTTCAGGATGATCTGCATCGGCGAGGCGCCCATGGCGCGCGCGGCGGTGATCAGCCCCGGGTCCACTTCACGCATGGCGTTCTCGGCGATGCGGGCCATGAACGGGATCGCGGCCACCGATAGCGGCACGATGGCGGCCGTGGTGCCGATGGAGGTCTGCGCAACCAGACGGGTGAACGGGATGATCGCGACCATCAGGATCACGAACGGCACCGAGCGGGTGGCGTTGATGATGGCGCCCAGCACATGGTTGACGGGCTGGTTCTCCAGCATGTTGCCGCGCGCGGTCACGGTCAGCGTCACGCCCAGCGGAATGCCGATGACCACCGCGATGGCGCTGGCCACACCCACCATCAGCAGGGTGTCAAGCAGCGACGTAATAAGCAGATCGATCAGTTGCGGACTCATGAGCTATTTCTTCAACGGTGATGTCACGGGCGGTCAACGCGGCAATCGCGTCCTTGACCGCGGCGGGCGTGCCTTGGGCCAGCACGAACATCGTGCCCACGGCCACGCCCTGGATGTCTTCGACGCGGGCCTGCACCAGGCCGACGTCCAGCGAGTACTGTTTGGACAGGTCCGACAGGAATGATCCCGACGCGTCCGTGCCGGTCAGCGACAAGCGCAGCAGGCGCACGGCCTGGCCCGGCTTGGCGGCGGCCAATGCGGCGATGCGTTCCTTCACGGCGGCCAGCGTGGCGTCGGTCAGGTCGGACGCGGTGGCGGCCGAGACCATGCCGCGCGTGACGTCGTGGCGCGGCTGCGCGAACACTTCACGCGTGCTGCCCACTTCCACCACTTCGCCTTGCGACAGGACGGCGACGCGGTCGCAGACCTCGCGCACGACTTCCATCTGGTGCGTGATCATGACCACGGTCACGCCGGTCTTGCGGTTGATGTCACGCAGCAGCGCCAGGATGTTGTGCGTGGTTTCCGGATCCAGCGCGGACGTGGCTTCATCGCTGAGCAACACGTCAGGGTTGTTGGCCAGCGCGCGCGCAATGCCCACGCGTTGCTTCTGGCCGCCGCTGATCTGGCTGGGGTAGCGGTCGCGCAGATGCTCCAGGCCCACCAGCGCCAGCAGGCGTTCGACACGGGCCGGGATCTCGGCCTTGGCCACGCCGGCGATTTCCAGCGGCAAGGCGACGTTGCCGTAGACGGTGCGGCGCGACAGCAGGTTGAAGCCCTGGAACACCATGCCGATGCGGCGCCGCTGCTCGCGCAGCTGCGCTTCATTCAGGCCGGTCAGTTGCTGCCCGCCGATGGCGATCGTGCCTTCGTTGGGGCGTTCCAGCAAATTGATGCACTGGACCAGCGTGCTTTTACCGGCCCCGCTGGGGCCGATGATGCCGAAGACCTCGCCCTGCGCAATATGCAGGTTGATGCCTCGCAGCGCCTGGAATGCTCCATGCGGCGTGGCATAGGTCTTGGATAGGTTCTCGATGTGGATCATGGCAAGCGATTTTGTATCTTTTCTCTTCTAAAGAGAACGACCGTTTTTTCCATTTTCTATAACTATAAGTAATATAGAACGCCGTGGGCGCCCGAGGGCGGGCCGACGGGGCCTATCTCGAATCCTGCAATCGGATGCCGGACAGAAGGCGTAAAGGGCAGCCAGGAAGGAAAGCCTTCCTGACTGCCCTTTTGTCGCGGTGGCCGGCAAACCGGCCACGCTACTGTCAGCGAGCGCGGGAAATGCGGACTTCCGCGCCCCGGCGCTTGACCTCAAGGCCTTCGGACGGCGAAATCCGCAGTCCTTCCAGCCCCTTGATGTAGCTGGAGCCCTGCATCTGCATCACGCGGATCTTGTTGCGCATGACGACCGGGTTATGCACCGGCATGCCGAACATCCAGACTTCGTCCAGGATGCGGGCCGAGTTGAACTCGCCCGTATGCTGCGCGGCCGGTCCCAGACAGAGCATGTGCCCTTCGCGGCCGAAAACCGGGAATTGGCCCAGTTCGCAGTCGATCGTCCAGGTGGTGCCGCCTTCGTAGCGGTGTCCCGTGTTCAGGTCCCACCAGGCCTCGCCCTTGGGCAGGTACACGCGCACCTGCTTGCCGGGCTCGGTCACCGGCGCCACCAGCAGGGCCGGGCCCAGCAGGTATTGCAGGTCCCATTCATGGGCATGCGGATCGTTCGGGAACGACAGGGCCATGGAACGCTGCACCGGCAGACCGGTACGCGCCGAATCCTCGATGGCGCCCAGCACATAAGGCACCAGGCGGTAGCGCCATTGCATCCACGTCTTGGCCTGGGCCAGCGTTTCTTCGCCAAAGTCCCAAGGCATCAGGCCTTCAACGCCCTGGAACGAGAAGTTCGCCGAAAACACGCCCACGGTCAGCCAGCGCAGGTACAGCTCGGACGTCATGCCCGCGCGGTCGCGCGAGCCCGAGCCGATCCCATGCACTTGCACGGGCACGCCGCTGGCGCCGATCGACAAGGCCGTACGCAGCGTATGACGCAGGCCCTCCCAGTTGTTTTCCACCTGCGGCCCCACTTGCCACGGCAAGCGCTGGGCGGCGGGGAACAGGTCGGCGCTGGGCACCACGCCTTCCGGCGGCACCTTCAGGCCGGCGACGGCGTCGAACAACGCGCGGCGTACCAGCAGCGGATACATGCTGCGCAGCGCCGGGCCGGTTTCACCGTTGCGGGCGGTCACGCCGTCGGGAATGGCGATCTGGGCGTCGCACGCAGGCGCGTCCAGGCCGTCTTCGACCAGTTGGCGATGACGCTCGACCCACTGGTTGTAGATGTCGCGATAGGTCAGGTCCAGCAGGCCGTACGGCTGGCCGGAGGTGGCGGCGTTGCCGTCGAACACCTGGGCCGAACCGTCGTCCTTGGCCAGCAGCCAGCCGCGGTCTTCCAATTCTTCGAACAACGGGCTGGTCTTCAGCACCCCGGGGAAACCGGAGGCCGACACGTGCACGTTGTGCTTATGGAAGAGCGCCAGCATCTGCTTGGCGTCCGGGAAGCGCTGGGGGTCCCATTCGAAAACAGCCTTGTCCGCCTGAAAACCCCAGGCTGCCGGCTGCGCCAAGGTCACGGCATCCACCGGGATCTGGTTTTCGCGCATGCGGGCAACCAGGGCCACCGTCTGCGTCGGCATTTCGCCCGCAGCCTGCTGCAGCCACGCGCCCATCGCCCACAGCACGGGCTGGCCGGCGCGGCCGGTCAGCGCGGTGTACTGATTCAGGATTTCAGCGGGTTCGCCAGCGAACAGGAACAAGTCCAGCACGGCGTCGTCCACGGTCAGCACGTAGGCCGAATCCGCGGGCGCGACGCCCACCGCGTGCTCGACGCGACGCATGGTGTTCACGTAGACGCCCCAGCCGCGCGGGCTCCAAGCCAATGGCAAGGCGCGGTGCTCGGGATCATCGGAAACGACCGATTCTTCGCGGCGGTTCAGGTCGCCCGGCGTTTCCCCCAGGCCGAAGACGCGATCGTCCGCCTGCAGGGTGAACCCCGCCGACCAGACCGCGTCATCGTCCTGGTCCAGCGCGTTATGCCCAAATGCGGGCGTATGCGCGGAAACCTCGGACTCGAACACCCGTTCGTCGTTGCGGTAGAGCGCCACGCGCACGGGGTTGGATTGAATCTCCAGGGCGACGTCGCCCTGGGTAATGCGCCAGCCATCCCCGCCTTCGCGAGGGGCAATGGCGGCTTCGCCCACGGCCTCTTGGCGCGCGAGCAGCATCTCCGCCACGGCGCGCGCACGCGCGCTGGGCTTATCTTCATTCAGGTGGTTCGCCTCGCCGCAGCGCAGGCGAAAAACACCAGGCGCATGCGCCTCGACTACCAGGTGCAACCCATCGCCCGCATCGAAATCGAAGCGACTGGGGCGGGACGTCAGCAGCTCGACATTATCGAGCTGGGTAGTATGGGCAAAGTCGAACTTGGGCGGCACAGAGCATCCCCCGGCTTAAGCCAAAAACCATCAAAAGACGCTATTTTGACGGATTTGAGCTTTGAAATAAACTCGGTCCCTCTTTTGGAAGGCGATCTCATCCAAAAAAGGGGCATAAAGCCCTCGGCCAGCGCCCATCGGTCTTCACGCCCGCGAGCTGCCGAAACGCCAACTTTGAGGCCAATGCGGCCTATTTGGCGCCAAATCCTGGCAATTACTGCAATTCTACGCCACCTGACCCCAAGGCCCGTCACGGCCCTGACTTTTTTTCACCGCGGAGAAATAAGTTGGGCCAGATCGGTTTCCAGCGGCGACGGCTCGCCCGCCAGGCGGGCACCAATCAAGTCACCCATCAAGGCCGACCAGGACAGCCCCCGCGAGGCATAGCCCACGGCCAGCCACAGGCCCCGAGCATGCGGCAATTCCCCCACTGCCGGCAAGCGTCCCGGCAACACCGCGCGCCAGCCGGCCCAACCGGGCAGGCTGCCGGGAACCAGGGCGTCGAAGTCCGGCAAGTGACCGCTCAGTAGGCCGGCCGCCTTGGCCAGCGTGACGCGTTGCCCGTCTGCGCTGATCCGCGCCTCGGCCGCGTCATGGACGTACGTGCTGCCTACCACGCAGCCTGGACCCACATCCGGCAGCAGGTACCCTTCCCCGCCGACGATGCAGCGGGGGCCGCCCGACAGCGCCGCGGCAGGCACCAGCGTCACCTCGCCCGTCAGCGCATGCATCTGCGCCACGCGCGGCAAGGGGTCCAGCAGGCCGCTGTCAGCCAGCACGCCGCGCGCGCCGGCCGCATTGGCCAGGATGACCGTTTGCGCCTGCACCAATTCGGCGCCTTGTCCGTCCAGCACACGCCAGCCCTGCGCGCTGCGCTCCACACGCGCCGCCTGGCCCGGAAGCAGCGTTATGCCCGCCGTCGCCAACAGCGCATCGATCAACCGGTTCGGCTGCACCAGCATGCCCTGGGCGAAGAACACCCCGCCGCGGGCCAGCGGCAGGCCGGCCAGGGCGCTGGCCTCGTCGCGGTCCACCTGACGCACCCAATCGGACGGAAACGCCAAGGCCTCCAGGGTGCCGGCCAGCGCGGCCGACTTGCCCGCATCACGCTCGACCTGCACGGTGCCGCACACCCGCGGCGCCGCACCGCCTGCCAAGCCTTGCCATCGGGCCAGGGCGCGCTGGCTGCCGGCGCGCGAAAGCCGCGCCCGCGCATTGTCGTCCCGCGCCACCACCGGCGTCAGCGCCGCTGCCAGATGCCCCGCATGCGCGGGCGCCCCCAGCGCCCGACCCGCATCCAGCACCGTCACGCGCCAGCCGCGGCCTGCCAGCGCTTGCGCGATTCCCGCGCCCGCCAGCCCCGCGCCCACCACCACGGCATGGCCCGCATCCACGCCCGGGGCGGCTGCCACGCGGCCTTGCTCGCGGACCACACCCACCGTCATATGCCATTTGCCGCCATAGCCGGGCTCGCGCCGCACATCGAAACCCGCTTCCTCCAAGGCTTGCCGCAGCGCGCCGGTGCAGGCCCAGGTCGCCACCGTCGCCCCCGGCGCCGCAAGACCGGCCAGCGCGCGCAACAGCGGTTCGGCCCAGATATCCGGATTGCGGTCAGGGGCGAAGCCGTCCAGGAAAAAGGCATCGACCCGGGCGCTCAAGCGCGGCGCCAGCACCTGCGCACGCCCGAAACAAAGCGTCAGCGTCACGGCGCCGTTCTCGAATTCCAGTCGGTGCACCCCCGGCAGCAATGCGGGCCACTGCGCGGCCAGGCGCTGCGCCAGCGCCGCAAACGGCTCGGGCGCGTAACGCGCCAACAATGCGGACAGGTCTTCCTGCGTGAACGGATGCGCTTCCATCGAGATCACGTGCAACGTGGCGGACCGTTGCGGGTCATCGCGCCACGCCTTCCACAGCGCCAGGAAATTCAGCCCCAGGCCGAACCCCGTTTCGCAGACAGTGAACCCCTTGCGGCCTTGCCAACGGCCGGGCAGGCCGTTGCCGCGCAGGAACACGTGCTCCGCCTGCCCCAGCGCACCCGACGGCGAGTGATACACATCGCCATACAGGGGGCTATACAGCTTGCCGTCAGCATCGAATTCGACCACTGCGGGCGTCAAGGGAACATAGGGCGCAGACATGGGATCCGGGAAAAACAATCAAGGTTGAGACAAAGGCGAATTATCGAGCGTCTGCTGCGTCGGCGTTGGATGGGCACCACGCTGGCGCCGGTGTTTCAGGCCTTTGCCTCAGATTTGACGCATACATGGGCTTACACTGGTTTACATGGATACCTATGATCAGCCCCGTTCGCAGGCTTCGCCCATAGACCTGTGCGCCGCAATCGACGCGGCCGTCACTGCGGCTCATGGCGGCGCGGCCATCCTGCAATCCTACGCGCATCACCGCGCCGATCTCGTGATCGACCGCAAGGCGCGCAACGATCTCGTCTCCCAAGCGGACCGCGAGGCAGAGGCCGTCATTATCCAGGAGCTGCAGACCCGCACGCCCAAGTTCGGCATCGTGGCCGAAGAGACCGGCGGCAAGCCCAAGGGCATCGCCACCTGGTACATCGACCCGCTGGACGGCACCACCAATTTCCTGCACGACATCCCGCACTACGCCGTGTCGATCGCGCTGATCGCCCACGCGGGCACCGCGGTATCGGCCACCGAAACCCTGACGGAAGACACCCCCGTGATCGGCGTGGTGTACGACCCCAACCGCGAAGAGCTGTTCACGGCGGTGTATGGCATCGGCGCGTGGCTCAATGGCCGCCGCATCAAGTGCTCGCGCACGCAGACGATCGAAGACTCCGTGCTGGCCACGGGTTTCCCGTTCCGCGACTTCTCTTTCGCCGCGCAATACATGCCCATGCTGGACGACGCCATCAAGCGCGCGCGCGGCGTGCGCCGCATGGGCGCAGCGGCGCTCGACCTGGCATGGACGGCTTGCGGCCGCTACGACGGCTATTGGGAAATGGGCCTGGCGCCCTGGGACGTGGCCGCCGGCACGCTGATCCTGCGAGAAGCGGGCGGCACATGCTCAGACATGCACAAGCTGGACCCCTGGCCGATCGGCGGACGCGTCGTGGCGGGCAACCCCGCCATCGAACGCGCCCTGCATGAGATGATCGCGCCCCACCTCGCCAATCCCGGCTGAAGCCGGGCTTCAGGCCGTCGCCTTGCCCGCGGGCGCGGCGGCCGGCGCATCGGGCCGGAGTTCGCGGCGCAGGATCTTGCCCACATTGCTCTTGGGCAGTTCATCGCGGAACTCCACGAAGCGCGGGCGCTTGTAGCCCGTCAACTTTTCCCGGCACCAGTCCTGCACCTGGGCTTCAGTCAACGACGGATCGCTCTTGACCACGAACACCTTCACGGCTTCGCCCGAGTGCTCATCGGGCACGCCGATCGCCGCGCATTCCAGCACGCCCGGCAGTTGCGCGACGACGGCCTCGACTTCGTTCGGATAGACCTTGAAGCCGGACACCGCGATCATGTCCTTCTTGCGGTCCACGATGCGCGTGTAGCCCTGCTCGTCCATGATGCCGATGTCGCCCGTGCGGAAGAAGCCGTCGGCCGTCATGGACTGCCGCGTTTCCTCGGGCTTTTGCCAGTACCCCAGCATGACTTGCGGGCCGCGGATGCCTACTTCCCCGCGTTCGCCCAGCGGCACTTCGTGGCCGGCGTCGTCAAGGATAGCCACGTCGGTGGACGGCAACGGCAGGCCGATGGAACCCGAATAGGCCGTGGCGTTGGTGGGGTTCACCGTCGCCACTGGTGAGGTCTCGGACAAGCCATAGCCTTCGATCAGCGGCCTGCCGGTGATCTTCAGCCAACGTTCGGCCACCGATTGCTGCACGGCCATGCCGCCGCCCAGCGTCAACCGCAGCGCCGAGAAATCCAGCTTCGCGAAATCCGGGTTGTGCGCCAACGCGTTGAAGAGCGTATTGACGCCGGGGAACAGATTCACCGGCACCTTGCGCCACGCGTTGATCAGCGACGGCTGGTCGCGTGGATTGATGATGAGCACGTTGCGCATGCCCGCATGCAGGCCATACAGGCCGCACACCGTCATGGCGAACACGTGGTAGAGCGGCAGCGCGCTGATGATGGTCAGCTGGCTGTTCGCCAGATCATGCACCACGGGCTGCGCCACGGCTTCCGTCTGTAGCACGTTGGCCGTCAGGTTGCGGTGCGACAGCATGGCGCCCTTGGGCACGCCGGTGGTGCCGCCGGTGTATTGCAGCACCGCCACGTCGTCCATCGTCAGGACGGGCGGCGTGAACGGCAGGCCTGCGCCGTCATCCAGCACCTTGGGCAACATGCGCGCGCCCTCGATGCGCCAGGCCGGCACGATCTTCTTGATATGGCGGGCAGCGAAGTTGACGATCGGCGCCTTCAGGCCACCCAGCAGGTCGCCCGGGCCGGTCACGACCACATGCTTGAGCTGCCCGCGGTGCTTCACGGCCTGCAGCGTGTGCGCGAAGTTTTCCAGGATCAGGATGACGGACGCGCCGCTGTCCTGCAGTTGGCGCTCAAGCTCGTCGGCCGTGTAAAGCGGGTTCACGTTCACGACGACGAATCCGGCGCGCAGCGTGCCCAGCATGCCGACCAGATACGCCGGCACGTTCGGCATCATCAGCGCGACCCGGGCGCCCTTGGGCAGCCCCAGGCTTTGCAGCCAACCTGAAAACGCGCGCGCATGCCTGTCCAGTTGCGCATAGGTGATATCGCTGCCCATCGCCGTGCAGGCGATGCGCGAAGCGTATTGCTTGCAGGCCCGGTCCAGCAAGTCGGCCAGTGAGGAATAACCCTCAGTGGAGATCTCTGCCGGCACCCCCTGCGGGTAATGGGCAAGCCACGGACGCGTCATGGTAGTTGTCTCCATTAAATAGATTTTTGATTGATGATAACCTTGTTGCGTTCCCTTATTCCGCCTGACTTCCCCCATGAAACTGCTCGAACCCATCGTCGCCTGGCATCACGATATCTCCAAGATCCGCCGCGACATCCACGCGCATCCTGAATTGGCCTTCGAAGAATTCCGCACCGCCGACGTGGTGGCGGCCAAGCTCGAAGAATGGGGCATCGAAGTCGACCGCGGCCTGGGTGGCACGGGCGTCGTCGGCATCATCCGCGGCAACCAGCCCGGCGACCGCGCCGTGGGCCTGCGCGCCGACATGGACGCGCTGCCCATGCAAGAGGTCAATACCTTTGCGCACGCCAGCAAGAACGAAGGCAAGATGCACGCGTGCGGCCACGACGGCCACACCGCCATGCTGCTGGCCGCGGCGCAATACCTGTCGCAGCACCGCGATTACGCGGGCATCGTCTACGTGATCTTCCAGCCCGCCGAAGAAGGCGGCGGCGGCGCCAAGCGCATGATCGACGACGGCCTGTTCAAGCGTTTCCCGATGGAAGCGGTGTTCGGCATGCACAACTGGCCCGGCATGAAGCCCGGCCAGTTCGGCCTGACGCCCGGCCCCATCATGGCCTCCAGCAATGAATTCTCGATCGTGGTCAAGGGCAAGGGCACGCACGCCGGCATGCCCAACCTGGGCATCGATCCGGTCATGGCCGCCGTGCAGCTGGCGCAGTCGCTGCAGACCATCATCACGCGCAACCGCAACCCGCTGGACGCGGCGGTCCTCAGCATCACGCAGATCCATGCCGGCAGCGCCGACAACGTCGTGCCCAACCACGCCGAATTGCGCGGCACGGTGCGCACGTTCACGCTGGACGTGCTGGACCTGATCGAACGCCGTATGGAAGAGATCACGCGCCACACCTGCGCGGCCATGGACTGCGAGGTGGAATTCACGTTCCAGCGCAACTACCCGCCCACGATCAACCACGCCGAAGAAGCCGCGTTCTGTGCCGACGTGCTGCGCGACATCGTTGGCGAGGCCAACGTCAACGACCACGTGCAACCCACGATGGGCGCGGAAGACTTCGCCTTCATGCTGCAGGAATTGCCCGGCTGCTACGTCTGGATCGGCAACGGCACGGGCGACCACCGCGACAGCGGCCACGGCCTGGGCCCCTGCATGCTGCACAACGGCAGCTATGACTTCAACGACGAACTGCTGCCCCTGGGCGGCACGTACTGGGTTCAACTGGCCCTGAAGCGTCTGGCCAAAGCCTGAACCTTACCCGCCGTCCGCCGCCCCGACCGCCAGGCACATCGCCAGGAAGCGGCCGGTGGCGCGGGCGGCGGCGTCCGCATGCGGCACCAGGATGCTGAGCGTGCGGGTCAGCGGCTTGGGCAACAGGCGCAACGCCGCCAATGCCCCGTCCTCATGCCGCATCGACATGACGGACACGAATCCCACCCCCAGCCCCGCGCGCACGGCCTGCTTCACGCCTTCGACGCCTGCCAGTTCCAGCCCCACAGACGGCGCCAGTCCCGCGTCCGCGAACGCGCGCTCGACCAGCCGCCGCACGCCCGAGCCCGGCTCGCGCATGACCAGCGGCGACGCGGCCAGATCGCGCAACGTCACCGCGCCTTTGCCCGCCAGCGCGTGGTCGGCCCGCACGATCGCCACGACTTCGTCCTGCCGCCAGGCATGCACCGCGGTGTCCGCCGGCAGGCCGGTGGGCACATCCCCTTCAATGAAAGCCAGGTCCAGCGCGGGCAGCCGTTCGACGATTTCCCGCGTGTTGCCGTCGGACAGGTGCAGGCTGACGGCGGGGAAGGCATGGCGGAAATCCGCCACCAGGCGCGGCAGTAGATAGCTGGCCGGCGTGGTGCTGGCGCCCAGGCGCAGCGCGCCCGTTTCCAACCCGCGCCACGTCTCGCGCACGGCCTGCGCCTGGCGATACACCTGGCGCAACTGCCGGGCCTGCTCGGCCAGGCGTTCGCCGGCTTCCGTCAGCGCGATGCCATGCCCGCTGCGGCGGTACAGCGGTTCGCCGAACCATTCCTGCAGCATGCGCAGTTGGCCCGAGACGGCAGGTTGGGACAAATGCAGCACCTGGGCGGCGCGGCTGATGTTGCCGGTATCGGCCACACAAGCGAAGGTCAGCAACTGGTCCGGAGTCATGGCAGCCTAATTATCAGAATTTCTGATATTACATATTCAAAATAAAGATTTTTCAAATAGTAGGCCGAGATCTAATATTTCGTGAAGTTATTTAGATATGCCCAAAGGGCTAGCCATGAGCACCTCTTCCAGCACCA
>NZ_DBHKZA010000004.1:0-41882 GCF_057314935.1 Achromobacter sp. | reverse complement strand
GCCGCAACCACCGCCACCCCTTGGCGGGACAAGCTCAACGGGGTGCTGTTCGTCGGCCTGATGGCGGGCGCGGTGATGCAGCTGGCCGACTTGCCCGCCATCCGCCAGCTGGGCTTTTCGCCGCTGGTCGTGGGCATTGTCTGCGGCATGTTGTACGGCAACTTCCTGCGCGGCACGATGCCGGCCGATTGGGGCGTGGGCGTGAACTTCACCGCGCGGCGCCTCTTGCGCATCGCGGTGGCCTTCTATGGCTTGAACATCAGCATCCAGCAGATCGCGGCGGTGGGACTGCCCGGGCTGGCCGTCTCGGTCGCCGTCGTGCTGGGCACCCTGCTGATCGGCACCGTCGTGGGCCAACGCATGCTGGGGCTGGACCGCGACACGGCCATGCTCACGGCCGCCGGCAGCGCGATCTGCGGCGCCGCCGCCGTGCTGGCGTTCGAACCTACGTTGCGGGCCGCCCCGCACAAGAGCGCGGTCGCCGTCGCGACCGTGGTGCTGTTCGGCACTTTGTCCATGTTCCTGTACCCCATCCTGTACCACGCCGGCTGGCTCGATTTCGACACCCAGGCGCTTGGCATCTACATCGGCGGCACCATCCATGAAGTGGCGCAGGTCGTCGGCGCCGCCAGCAATATCGACCCGGCCACCACCGAAGTCGCCACCATCGTCAAGATGACCCGCGTGGCGCTCCTGGTCCCGGTGCTGCTGGTCCTGGGCATGTACCTGCGCAGCGCCGCCAGCCAGGCCGGCGGCCAGGCCAAGGGCGCCAAGCTGCCGATTCCCTGGTTCGCCGTCGGCTTCCTGGTGCTGGCCATCATCAACTCGCTCAATATCATCCCCCCCGACGCCATCGCCGCCGTCCGCCGCCTGGACGTCTTCGCCCTGACCATGGCCATGACGGCGCTGGGCATCGAAACCCGCTTCGCCCAGATCAAGAAAGCCGGTCCCCGCGTGATGGCCCTGGGCCTGATCCTCTACGCCTGGCTGTTGGTTGGCGGCTACGGTATCGTGAAGTTGGCGACCTGATCGCCGGGCCGCCGCGACAAAGCGCCGCGGCGGCCCTTGCCGCACACGCCGCGGTCTCGTTTTTCCTGCATAATCGGCTGGTTCCCTTGCTTTGGAGTCGGCCGCATGACCTCCAGCACCAAAACCCCGTTTACGACTCTGCCCGCCAATCGCGACCCGGTATTGCGCGTCATGCCGATGCCCGCTGACGCGAATATCCACGGGGACGTCTTCGGCGGCTGGATCATGGCCCAGGTCGACATCGCCGGATCGATTCCCGCCGCGCGCCGCGCCGCCGGCCGCGTGGCCACCGTCGCGGTCAATGCCTTCCAGTTCAAAGAGCCCGTTTTCGTGGGCGACCTCCTCAGCTTCTACGCATCCATCGCCAAGACCGGCACGACGTCGGTCACGGTGTCGGTCGAGGTCTATGCCGAACGCCAGCGCCTGGACGCCGAAGTCGTCAAGGTCACCGAGGCCACGCTCACCTACGTCGCCACCGACGAAGCGCGGCGCAGCCGCCCCCTCCCCACTCTTTGAGCCGTAACGCATGACGCAGTCCGCCGCCGCGCAGAAACCGCCCGCGACGCCCCGCCGCCTCGACCCGGAAGACGCCCAGACCGCCTTGGCCGAAGTGCAGGAACGCCTGCGCCGCCAGCAATTGGTTGCCGACCTGGTGCATCGCCAGGAAGAGGGCGACGCCAAGGCCACGCTGGTCGAAGACCTGGTGCACCGTCAGCACGAGGCTGAACTCAAGACGCTGCTGGACGGCCTGCATCCGGCAGACATCGCCTTCATCCTGGAATCGCTGCCCAAGGACGAACGCCAGGCCATCTGGAAGCTGGTCAGCCCCGAGCACGACGCGGACGTGCTGCTGGAAGTCGAAGACTGGGTGCGGGAATCGCTGATCGAAGCGATGGACCGCCAGGACCTGGTCGCCGCCACCGGCAACATGGACGCCGACGAACTGGCCGACCTGGCGCCCGACCTGCCGCCCGACGTGGTGGCCGAAGTGCAGAAGGGCCTGACCGAAGAAGAACGCGCGCAGCTGCTGGAGGCCATGGGCTATCCGGAAGACAGCGTGGGCGCGATCATGGACTTCGAAATGGTCCGGGTGCGCGAGGACGTCACGCTGGAAGTGGTGCTGCGCTACCTGCGCCGCCTGCACGAACTGCCCGACCACACCGACCAGATCTTCGTGGTGGACCGCCAGGACAAGCTGCAGGGCATCCTGCCCTTGTCGCGCCTGCTGGTGAGCGAACCTGAAACCGAAGTGCGCGCCGTCATGAATTCGGATTTCCTGGCGCTGAACCCGCTGGATTCCGACGCGGACGCCGCCGGCGCCTTCGAACGCTACGATCTCGTGTCCGCGCCCGTGATGGACGACCAGGGCCGCCTGATCGGCCGCGTCACCATCGCCGACGTCGTGGACGTGATGCGCGAAGACTCTCAGGAACAGGCGCTGTCGCGCGCCGGCCTGCAAGAAGAAGACATCTTCGCCCCCGTCAGCACCGCCCTGCGCAACCGCGCGCCCTGGCTGCTGCTGAACCTCTGTACCGCCGCCACGGCCTCTTTCGTGGCCTCCCAGTTCGAAGGCACCGTCAGCCAGATCGTCATCCTGGCGTTCCTGATGTCCATCGTGGCCGGCATCGGCGGCAACTCGGGCAACCAGACCATGACGCTCATCATCCGGGCGCTGGCCATGGGCCGGATCACCGGGCGCAACCTGTGGCAACTGGTCAAGCGCGAGCTGTTCGTGACCTTGCTGGTCGGGCTGTGCGGCAGCCTGGTGGCCGCCCTGTTCGCCTGGGTGATTTCCCATTCGCTCTCGATCGCCATGGTCATGATGGCCGCGATGGTCTGCAACATGCTGGTAGGCGCCTCGGTCGGCGTGCTGGTGCCGATGGTGCGCGCCCGCTTCGGCAAGGACCCGGCGATGGGGTCGTCGGTGCTGCTGACCTTCGCCACCGACTCCCTGGGCTTCTTCATCTTCCTGGGCCTGGCCACGTTCTTCCTGTTGTAGCCTCACTGCAACAGTCATTGCTTTTCTTGTTGGCCTGCCCCGCTTGTCTCCGTGGGCAGGCAAGGCAAATGTCGCTTCATGACAGCGAAGTGACAGGGAAAATACCCCTGACTCCATGTAAAGTCATGGAACTGTCATCTTTTTCCCTTAATGCCCGCAATGACCGCCAAACTCCGGGCAGCGCTCTTTTTCGTGCTGCTCTCGACTTTCGCCGCCACCACCCACGCCTGTGAAGACATGCCCTCCTGGGCAAAGTCGGCCTGCAACCGCCTGGACCAGATCTGGACCGAAGGCGGCCACGATCTCTACGTGACCGGCTACTCGTGGCACAACCGCGCCACCTACAGCCGCGAAAAGATCGACAGCTTCAACGAGCTGGCCTGGGGCGGCGGCTATGGCCGCAGCATCTACGATGAAGACGGGGACTGGCAGGGCCTGTACGCCATGGCGTTCCTGGATTCGCACAGCAAGATCGAACCCATCGCGGGCTACGGCTTCCTGAAGATCGGGCAGGTCAGCGAGAACTTCCGGCTGGGCGCCGGATACACCGTCTTCCTGACCGCGCGCCACGACATCATGAGCTATGTGCCCTTCCCGGGGATCCTGCCGCTGGTGGGCGCCGGCTACAAAGACGCCATGCTCTACGCGACCTACATCCCCGGCTCATCCGGCGCGGGCAACGTGCTGTTCGTCTTCGGCCGCTGGCACTTCTGAAGCGAGCGGCCGCTCGCCTAGAAGGCCTGGCCCAGTTTTCGGACCAGATCCCCCAGGCGCCAGTCATCAATGCCGTGGGCGCGCAGCGCGCGTTCGGTTTCCACCACGTAGTCCAGGCAAGGCCCGGATTGCCCCACGGCATTGCGCACCGAGGCCAGCAGGCGGTCATCGCTGATATCGGCCGCATATTCCTCGCAGGCGCGGTTCAGCAGGAATACCAGCCCGGGCACGGGCGCGGCGTCGGTATGGCAGGTCAGCCAGCGCGGGGTGTAGGCGCCCGTCACCATCTCTCGGCGCCACAGCGCCTGGAACACGGTCGGCACATCGCTGGCCGCGATCTGGTAGGCCACGCCGCGGCAGCATCCGCCGCGGTTCAGCCCGAATACCAGGCCGGGGTTATCCGGCGACCCGCGATGGTCGCGCGACCACAGGCAGAGCGACCGGTGATAACCGCGCACGGTCGCCAGGCGGCGTTCGCGCCACGCGAAACCGGGATGCCAGATCAGGGATCCATAGGCGAACACCCACAGATCGTCCACGCCGTTCCATCCGGCCAGCAGATCGTCCACCGACAGCGCTTGCCGCGTTTTTGCCAGACCGGCACAGCCGGCGGGTACTGCCAACGACATAGGGTCCTCTGATATCCCGATTCATTCCCTAGCAGGAATGAGCGATATCCTACGCCGACGGCCGCGCAAAAGAATTGCGAGATGGGGCCTTCGCAACACGCCGAAAGAAATTTGCATCCGCCGCACCCTGCGTGCGCGAAAAAAAATTGCGCGCCGGCCGCTAGACCGCGTCCAGGGGCAATTCCGTGGTGCTTTTGATGATTTCCATCGAGAAGCTGGCGCTGACGTCCAATAGGTCGACCGCGCCGATCAGCCGGCGGTAGAAGCGGTCATAGGCCGCCATGTCTTCGACCACGACTTTCAGCAGATAATCGATATCGCCCGCCATGCGGTGGAACTCCACCACATTGGGCAGCGCCATGACGGCGTTGATCAGGCTCTGCGTCCATTTCTCGTTGTGCTGGCTGGTCTTGATGGACACAAAGACGGTCAGGTTCAAGCCCAGCGCGCGCGGGTCCAGCAGGATGGCGTTGCGGGCGATGACGCCATCGTCCTTCAGCTTCTGGATACGCCGCCAACACGGCGTCACCGACAGGTTCACCTGCTCGGCGATTTCGGCGACCGAACAGGTGGCGTCCTTCTGCAGCAACGCCAGTATCTTGATGTCGGTCTGGTCCATGGTTTCCTCAACGCGGTGGGTGCCAATCTTGCCTGTTGACGCAGCCCCCGTCCAGCCACGGGCCGCCCGCTGCCATTCGAACCGTGCCTAATAGGTGCCCGGGTAGCCGCCGCCGTCGATCAGGATGCTTTGCGCGGTCATGTAGCCGGAATGCGCGGAACAGAGGTAGGCGCACAGCGCCCCGACCTCTTCGGGCTGCCCGTAGCGGCCGGCCGGGTTCGCGCGCCCGCGCTCTTCCCAGAGCTGGTCGAACGTCTTGCCGGACTCCTCCAGCATGCCCTGGATATGCCTGACCTGCGCGTCGGTGGCAAACGCGCCCGGCAGCAGGTTGTTGATGGTGACGTTGTGCCGCACGGTCTGGCGCGCCAGGCCGCCCACGAAGCCGATCAGGCCCGACCGTGCGCCGTTGGACAAGCCCAGTTCGGCATGCGGGGCCTTCACGCTGCGCGACACGATGTTCACGATGCGGCCGAAACGCCGCTCGATCATGCCGTCGACCACGCGCCGGATCATGTCGATCGGCCCCAGCATCATGGCGTCCAGCGACGCGATCCAGTCCTCGCGCGTCCAGTCCCGGAAGTCGCCCGGCAAAGGACCGTCGGCGTTATTGATCAGGATGTCGGGATGCGGGCAGGCGGCGATCGCCGCATCCCGGCCTTGCGGCAGGGTCAGATCGGCCGACACCCAGCCCACGCCGTTGCCGGTTTCGCGGGAGATCTCGGCGGCGGCCTGCTCCAGCGTCTGCGGATTGCGGGCCGCGATGGTCACCGCCACCCCTTCGCGCGCCAATTGCAGCGCGCAAGCCCGGCCCATGCCGCGGCTGCCGCCAAAGACCAATGCCGTTTTGCCGCTGATGCCCAGATCCATGCTCTCGCTCCCGTTGCGTGTCGCGCCACCGACCTGGGCCGCTGCGCCGAAGCGCACCAGTATAGGAGCGCCCGCCGCGCTTCGGAACGGAATTTTTTGCGGCATCGCCGCTCAACCGCTCCTATGACGCGCCGGAAGCGCCCCTGGGCGGGATCAGCCCATCCACTGGCTGACCGGCGCCGCCGCATCCTGCAAGGGCTGCGCCACCACGTCGATCAACGCCGGGCCGTCATGCTCCATGGCGGCTTTGATCGCCGCATCCAGCTTGGACGGGTCTTCCACCCGCCAGGCCTTCACGCCATAGGCTTCGGCGATGCGCGCATGGTCGGTGCGGTTGAAGTCCACGCTGTAGTAGCGCTGGTCGTAGCCCGCCTTCTGGCTGGCCTTGATCCAGCCGTAGACCGAATTCGAAAACACGATCATCAGCAGCGGCGCCTTGTGGCGCACGATGGTTTCCAGTTCGCCCACCGTGAAGCCGAAGCTGCCGTCGCCCATCACCGACACGCACTTCGATTGCGGGCGGCCGACCCACGCGCCCAATGCGGCCGACATCGAAAAGCCCAATGCGCCGTGCGCGCGGTTGGTGATGAAATGCCGGCCGGGACGCGACACGTCGTAATAGGCCGAAAAGTACGGGCAAGGCGTGCCAGGGTCCGCGCACACCACCGCGTCGTCGGGCAGCAGGCGGTTCAGCGACTGCACGACGCGCTCGGGGCGGATCGGCGCATCCAGGCTGTTGGCCAACGGCTCCAGCTGCGCCAGGCGGGCGGCCTTGGCGCGGCTGGCCAGCACTGCGCCGTCCACGGCCTCGGAATTCCGGTGCGCCAGCCGGGCCTGCACCTCGGCGCCCAGCGCTTCCAGCGCCAGCTTGGCGTCACCCACCAGGCCAACTTCGGTCAGGTAGTTGGCGCCGATCACCATGGGATCGATATCGATGTGCAGGATGGGCACGTCGCGGTTCGGGAAGCGCCAGTGTTCGGTCGACGTCGACCCCGCGCGGCAGCCCACGAACAGCACCACGTCGGCGGCAGCCACCACATCCCGCGTGGCCATCACGCCGCCATTGGAACCCACCACGCCGGCGTTCAGCGGATGCGTGTCGGCCAGGCTGCCCTGCCCGCTGACCGTCACGCAGACCGCCGCTTTCAGCGTTTCCGCCAGCGACTGCAAGGCGCCGCTGGCGCCGGCGATGACCACGCCGCCGCCGCAGATGATCACCGGGGCGCGCGCGCCGACCAGGCGCTGCGCGGCGCGCGCCACGTCGGCGGGGTCCGGCGCGAAGCGCATCGACGGGAACTGGCCGTGCTCGGGCTGCGCCCAGACATCGGACGCGTCCACCTGCTGCTTCATCACATCATACGGAAAGCAAAGGTGGGCCGAACCGGGCTTGCCGGTGGTCATGGCGCGGAAGGCCGCACGCACCATGCCGGGAATCTGGTCGGCGCGATCGATCGTGCGGTTCCACTTCGTCAGCGGGCGGTACAGCGCTTCCTGGTCCAGTTCCGTCAACGGATACTTGCCGCGCGAGCCCACCGCCACGTCGGACGTGATGCCCAGCACCGGGATCGACGACTCGTTCGCTTCGACCAGCCCCGGCAGCAGATAGGTGGCGCCGCCGCCGCTGGGGCCTTCGCAGACGCCGACCTTGCCGGTCACGCGGGCGTAGGCGTCGGCCATGTAGCCGGCGCTGCGCTCATCGCGCGTCAGGATGTGCTGCATGCCGTGGTCCAGGCGGTACAGCGCATCGTAGAACGGCAAGCTGGTGTCGCCGCACAGGCCAAAGATATGTTTGACGCCGTTGTGCTGCAGCATCCGCACCATGGCTTCGGCGCCGGTCAGGTTTTCCATGTCATCTCCACGTGTTTCGTGGACGGGACCGGGCGGCGCGCCGCCCGGTGGTCCGCCACTCAGTTATCCAGATTGATGTTGCTGCTCTTGATGAAAGCGCTCCAGCGGTCGTACTCCGACTTCACGTACGCATCCAGCGCAGGGCCGTCGGACGCCACGATCTCGAAGCCCGCTTCGGTGACTTTCTTCTTGATTTCCGGGTCGGCCAGCACCGCCTTGAAGTCCGCGGTCAGCTTCTTCACCGTCGCCTCCGGCGTGCCCTTCGGCGCGAACATGCCACTCCACGAATAGGCCACGAAACCCGGGAAGCCGGACTCGGCCACCGTCGGCACGTTGGGCAGTTCGGGCAAGCGCTTTTCACCCGCCACGGCCAGCGGCTTGATCTTGCCGGCCTGGATCTGGCCGCGCAGCGCCGCGAAGCTCAGCCACGTCATGTTCGCCTGGCCGCCCACCACGGCCTGGATGGCCGGCCCGCCGCCGCCATACGGCACGTGCAGCAGGTCCACTTTCGACAGCCGCTTGAGTTCTTCCGGCGCCAGGTGGTTCAGCGAACCGACGCCCGTGGACGCATAGTTGAATTTGTTCGGCGACTCTTTGGCGGCGGCCGCCAGGAAGGCCTTCAGGTTATCCCCAGGCACGCCGGGGTTCGCGCCGATCACCAGCGGAAACCGCACGGTCTGCGAGATCGCCACGAAATCCTTGAACGTGTCGTACGGCAGCTTGGGCTTCACGGCAGGATTGATGCCGTGGTTGTCGAAGCTGACCAGCAGCGTATTGCCGTCCGGTTCGGCGCGGGCCACGAATGCCGTCGCGATCTGGCTGGCAGCGCCCGGGCGGTTTTCCACCACCACCGCGCGTCCGCCCAATTGCTGCGACAGGCGTGGCTGCAAGATGCGCGCCAGGATATCCGTGCTGCCGCCCGGCGGGTACGGCACCACCAGGATCAGTGGCCGTTCTTCGGCGGCGGCCGGCGCGGCGATCATGGCGCCCCCGGCCGCGGCTGTCGCGCAGAGCGCCGCCAATACCCGCTTCATCGTATGAGTCATTTTTTTTCCCCTGCTGTCATGGTGTTGGCCGGCGCTGCCGTGGCGGGTTCGGCCTGGTCCCGCATGTAAATCGTTGAAAAACCCGTGCGTATCACGTCCGTGATCTGATCCAGGCGGCGCCCGATATGCGTATTCATCAAGCCTGGCAAGGCGTCCATGTCGCGCTGCTCCAGCGCTTGCACGATGCGCAGGTGCTCGCCCTGGGTGTGGCTGCGCCGGCCCTGCTGCATGTCGATCCAGCGCACGAAATGGATGCGGGCATTGACGCTTTCCAGGGCGCGCACGAATTCCTCGTTGCGCGACAAGCGGGCCAATTGCAGGTGGAAGGCTTCATCCAGTTCCAGCAGGCGCGTGGCATCGCTGTCTTCCGGCACGTCCCGGGACCGCTCGACGAATTGGCGCAACCCGGCCAGTTCCTCGTCGCTGGCGCGTTCGCAGGCGGCGCGCACGATGCCCGCCTCCAGCACCGCGCGGTATTCGTAAAGGCTGTGGATCTGCTTGGCGTCCAGCAGCCGGGCGATGAAGCCCCGGTTGACCGATCGGGTCAGAAAGCCCTCCACCATCAACTGGTTGAGCACCTCGCGCAGCGGCGTGCGGCTGACATTCAGGCGCCGCGCCAGCTCGACTTCGTTGATGCGTTCGCCCGGCTTGAAATCAAAGCGCACGGCCATCGCCTTGACCGCGCCATACAGCTCGGCCTGGCCGGCGGACGTACGGGCGGCGGGTCGGATGGCTGAAGGAGTTTGCGTCATGCCGGATCGAAAACGGGGAGGTTTCCAAGGGGAATGAAGTGCATACTAAAGTGCATACACTTTGCCCGACAACTCGGGTTTGCCCGGACGCGCGCAGGCAAACGCCCACGCCTCAGCGTGGACGGATCAAAACATAGGATGGGTGAAGCCCGAAAGGGCTTAGCTTAGGGACACGGCTACGCAGCGCGCGCAACCCTTCCTACAGGCCGGTATCCAGCGTGTAGTGCGCGCCGTCGCGGTTTTCCAGCGTCAGCGTGGTCAGCGTAGGGGTCGCGGCCGCGGCATCCTGCTGCACGTGGATCCGCAGATTGGCCAATGGCACATCCCAGCCGCCGGCAGTGGCTTCGGCACTGACGTCCGCCACCAGGGCCAGCCGCTCGGCCACTGCCCGCGCATCCGCCGCGCGGGCGTCGATGCGCAGCAGACTGCGCGCGCCATTCGGGTGCGCCATCAATTCAGGCGACCAGACGCACTCGGGCGTCAGATGGCGGCAGAAATACATGCGGATGCCGGGCAAGGGCTGCTCGGCGAAACGCACGGTGTGGAAACGGGCCTGCACTTCCTGGCCGTCCAGCATCGCGGGACGGGTCAGTTCCTGCACGGGGTTCACGGCGAATCCCGCCGCCTTCAGCCGCTCATAGGTGGCGTCGGCGTCATAGGTGCGGAACACCAGCGCTTCCAACCCGAAGGGCGAATCGGCGATTTCGCGGCGGACGGGCGGCGCGCCGGCCGGCCAGCCCAGCAGTTCGACATACGTGCCTTCCAGCACGATCAGCCGATTGCACGACCCCAGGTTATGCACCGCCTTGTCGCTCAGGTGAAAGCCCTGACGCTCGAAATGCGGCGCCAGCGCATCCAGCCGGTCGCGCACCATGACGACGGCATGGTCGAATTCGGTACGGCCGACGGAATGCAGCATGGCGTGTTATCCCTGGATCAGACGAGCTTGCCGTGGCACTGCTTGTACTTCTTGCCGCTGCCGCACGGGCACGGGTCATTGCGGCCGACCTTCGGCAACGCGTTACGCACCGGCTGGGCGCCATCGTCCGATTCCGACTGGGCCAGCGCTTCGTCGTAGTCGGAGTGATGGTATTGCACGTTCTGCACATGCGGCTGGGCGGCTTCGGCTTCGGCCTGTTCGACCTGTTCCGACGACTGCACGCGCACCGTCATCAGCACGCGGACGACGTCGTCGCGGATGCGGTCCAGCATGCCCGAGAACAGTTCGAAGGCTTCGCGCTTGTATTCCTGCTTGGGGTTCTTCTGCGCATAGCCGCGCAGATGAATGCCCTGACGCAGGTAATCCAGCGCCGACAGGTGTTCGCGCCAGTGCGTGTCGATCGCTTGCAACATGATCGAACGCTCGAACTGCGACCACGATTCCGTCCCCACCTGGTCGACCTTGGCCTGGTAGGCGTCGCGGGCGGCAGCCAGCACGCGCTCGCGCAGGTCTTCGTCGGTCAGGCTGGTTTCTTTTTCCAGCATCTCGGTCAGCGGCAGATGCAGCTGCCAGTCGGCTTCCAGCGCCTTTTGCAGCGCTGGCACGTCCCACTGCTCTTCCACCGATTCCGGCGGCACGTACGTGTTGAACAGATCAGTCACGGCGGCGTCGCGCAGGTTTTCCACGGTGGCGCCCACGCTGGCGGCTTCCAGCACGTCATTGCGCTGCGAATACAGCACCTTGCGCTGGTCGTTGGCCACGTCGTCGTATTCCAGCAATTGCTTGCGGATGTCGAAGTTGCGGCCTTCCACCTTGCGCTGCGCGGTCTCGATCGAACGCGTCACCATGCCCGCCTCGATGGGCTCGCCTTCGGGCAGCTTCAGGCGTTCCATGATGGCGCGCACGCGGTCGCCCGCGAAGATGCGCATCAGCGAATCTTCCAACGACAGGTAGAAACGGGACGAGCCCGGGTCGCCCTGGCGGCCGGCACGGCCGCGCAGCTGGTTGTCGATACGGCGCGATTCGTGGCGTTCGGTGCCGATGATGCGCAGGCCGCCGGCGGCCTTGACCTGCTCGTTCAGCGGCTTCCACTCGGCACGCACCTTTTCGATGCGCGCGGCCTTTTCGGCTTCCGACAGCGATTCGTCGGCGCGGATCAGGTCGACCTGTTTGTCGACGCTGCCACCCAGCACGATGTCGGTGCCACGGCCTGCCATGTTGGTGGCGATGGTGATGTGGCCCGGCTTACCGGCTTCGGCCACGATCTCGGCTTCACGGGCATGCTGCTTGGCATTCAGCACTTCGTGCGGCAGCTTGGCCTTCTTCAGGAGGCCCGACAGCAGCTCGGAGTTTTCGATGCTGGTAGTGCCCACCAGCACGGGCTGGCCGCGCTCGTGGCAATCGCGGATATCTTCAAGGATCGCGTTGTACTTTTCCGGATCGGTCTTGAAGACCTGATCGTTCTGGTCCTTGCGGATCATGGGCTTGTTGGTCGGGATGATGACCGTTTCAAGCCCGTAGATTTCCTGGAATTCGTAGGCTTCCGTATCGGCCGTGCCGGTCATGCCGGACAGCTTTTCGTACATGCGGAAGTAGTTCTGGAACGTGATGGACGCCAGCGTCTGGTTTTCGTGCTGGATCTTCACGCCTTCCTTGGCTTCGACCGCCTGGTGCAGGCCATCGGACCAGCGGCGGCCCACCATCAGGCGGCCCGTGAATTCGTCGACGATCACCACCTCGCCGTCCTGCACCACGTACTGCTGGTCGCGGAAGAACAGGTTGTTGGCGCGCAGAGCCACCATCAGGTGATGCATCAGCGCGATATGGCGGGGGTCGTACAGCGACTCGCCTTCCGGCAGGATGCCCAGGCGGGCCAGGATGGCTTCGGCGTTCTCGTGCCCGGCTTCGGACAGGTAGACCTGCTGGCTCTTTTCGTCGACCCAGTAGTCGCCTTCGGGTTCCGGCTCCTGCGGCTTGGGCTCGCTGGCCATGCGCTTGAGCAGCGGCGGCACCGCGTTCATGCGGATGTAGAGTTCGGTGTGGTCTTCGGCCTGGCCGGAGATGATCAGCGGCGTACGGGCTTCGTCGATCAGGATCGAGTCCACTTCGTCGACGATGGCATAGAACAGCACGCGTTGGCGGCGGTCCTCAACACGGTATTCCATGTTGTCGCGCAGGTAGTCGAAGCCGAATTCGTTGTTGGTGCCGTACGTGATGTCGGCGGCGTAAGCGGCCTTCTTCTCGTCGTTGGGCTGCTGGGGCACCACCACGCCGGTGGTCATGCCCAGGAAGTGGTACAGGCGCCCCATCCATTCGGCGTCGCGGCGCGCCAGGTAATCGTTCACCGTCACCACGTGCACGCCCTTGCCGGCGACCGCGTTCAGGTAGACGGGCAAGGTGGCCATCAGCGTCTTGCCTTCCCCCGTGCGCATTTCGGCGATCTTGCCGCTGTGCAGCGCGATGCCGCCCAGCAGTTGCGAGTCGAAGTGGCGCATGCCGAACACCCGCTTGCCGGCTTCGCGCACAACGGCGAACGCTTCGGGCAGCAGGTCGTCCAGGGAGGTGCCCTGGGCGTATCGGGATCGGAATTCGTCAGTCTTGGCCGCCAGCTCCGCATCGGAAAGCGCGGAAATCTTGGGCTCCTGCCCATTGATCTGGGTTACCAGCTTGCGATACTGCTTAAGCAGCCGGTCGTTGCGGCTACCTATGAGTTTTTTGAGCAGAGAAACCATGCGTATGTCGGCCGCACGTGCCACGCCGCGCCTGCTAAGGGCCAGGGCAGCGTCACCCGTGACTTTGATGTTATTGGTTGAGCGGGGGTCCGCTGGGAAACGAACCAGTTTAACGCACCTGGAGCGTAATAGCCTGGATCTATGACCAGGGTGCTGTTGTTGTCCTGTTGGACCGGTCAGCGCGCCGCAGGTTCAGTCGCCGTCGCCTGCGCCACGGCAGGCGGGGCATGTTGCTGCGAACCCAGGAACAATCGGGGGTCCAGCGGCTGTCCGGCAAGGCGGACTTCAAAGTGCAGATGCGGGCCAGTCGATCGGCCCGAACTGCCCACGCGCGCCACTTGCTGGCCGCGGTCAACCAATTGCCCCTGCTTGACCATCAAGGACGAAGCATGGGCGTAACGGGTGATCAGGCCATCGCCGTGATCGATCTCGACCATATTGCCGAAACCCGGCTGGAACTTGGCTTCCAGCACCACCCCGCCCGAGGCCGCCAGGATCGGCGTGCCCGACGGCGCGGCAAAATCCAGCCCTTCGTGCATGGCCGTGCGCCCCGTCACCGGGTTGCGGCGCCAGCCATAGGAAGAGCTCAGATAGGGGTAGTCGGTGATCGGCATGGCGGTCGGCATGCGCGCCTGGTCTGCCGAACGCTTGGTCAGCGCCGCATCCAGCAGTTTCAGGTTGTCGGACTGCTGCGCCAGCCGCGCCTGGATTTCATCCAGCTGGCGGCCCAGCGCTTCAGCCGAGGCCGCGCTGGGCGGGGGATGGTCGGTGAACAGGTCGTCCATGACCTGGGTGGCTTCCGGCTGGGTCAGCGCTTCGGGTTGCGCCACGGCCAACTGCTTGGCCAGTTCAGGGTCGGTATACGCCACGCCGGCCACCTTGGCCACACGCTGGCCCAGTCCGTCGATGCTGACCAGCTTGGCCTGCAGGGCGCCCACCTTGGCGGCCAGCAAGTTCATGTTTCCACGCAGGAAATCGGTGTCCCTTCCCGGTTGCCCCGCCAAGGGCCAGCCCACGGTCTGTACGGTGGGCAGTATCGGAGTAAGGTATCGTTGTAGCGCGGCGCCGAAGATGGCTGCCGTCACGAGCGCGGCCCCGAGAAACAACGCCAGTCGCGCGCCTCCCAGGGTGAAATGCCCGTCCCGCCCGTCGCGGGCGTGCATAATCACGATTTTCAAGGTTGCTTCCTAATTCTTTAGAGCCGGGATGAATAGACCTGCTTCAACCCGTCAACGTTCCGGTTCCAGCCGGCGGAAAGAAAATACCGCACTGGGATGGCTGGGTCATGACATGCGGGGCGCCGGGGTACTGGCGACTGCCCGCAAGCACTTGCAAATTCAGTATGCGGTGGCGGCGGTTCTGCCCACCCCGCTGGGTGCTGTCTGCCAGGTGGGCAAACTGGAAAACCAGTGCCTGCACCTGGTGGTGCCCAGTGCTGCCCATGCCGCCAAGATGCGTCAATTGGCGCCGCGCATCGCGCGTACCTTGGCAGACCAAGGCTGGAACCTTAACGAAATTGCCGTCAAGGTACAAGCGGGGTTACCGAAGCCCGGCGCCCGCCAGCCGCGCCCTCCCAAAGAGGCGCAACCCCTGGGGGACAAAGCCCTGGGCGCGTTCGAGTCGCTGCACGACAACTTGCGCCCCGGCCCGTTGGCCGACGCGGTCGCCAAGCTCTTGAGGCATCACAAGCGTAGCTGAATCGATCCGCCCCTGTCCGGCGCCAGAGCCGCGCGGAAACGAAGCGAAACCAAGTTTTCGGACGGATAGCCCGATGGTTTGCGACCGGACGGCGACTTTTAGGGAGGAGGATGGCAACCCGCGCCATCCTTAAGCAGGAACCTGAACGGATCCGGGGACCGGCCCCGGCATTCAGGTCCAGATGGGAAGCCAGGCGTCAGGCCAGCTTCCACTCGTGGCGAAACGCCTGCGGCGCCTCTGCCTGCGATTCATAGGTGACCAGTTCCCAGGCGTCTTGCTGGGCGAGCAACGCGCGGGCCAGCTGGTTGTTCAGGCCGTGGCCCGATTTGCACGCCACATAGCGCGCCACCAGGGGCTTGCCCAACAGATACAGGTCGCCGATGGCGTCCAGGATCTTGTGCTTCACGAATTCGTCGTCGTAACGCAGCCCGTCGCTGTTCAGCACGCGGTACTCGTCCATGACGATGGCGTTGTCCAGGCTGCCGCCGCGGGCCAGGCCCATCGAGCGCAGAGCTTCCACTTCGTTCACGAAACCGAAGGTGCGCGCACGGGCGATCTCGCGCACATACGAGTGCGTGGCGAAATCGATTTCGGCGAAATTGGCCGTGGAGTCGATGGCGGGGTGGCGGAAGTCGATCGAGAACGCCAGCGCGTAGCCCTCGTGCGGTTCCAGCCGGGCCCATTTCTCGTTGCGGCCTTCGCCTTCGCGCACTTCCACGGTCTTTTTGACGCGGATGAATTGCTTGGGCGCGTTCTGCTCGACGATGCCCGCCGAGCGCAACAGATAAACAAACGTTGCCGCACTGCCGTCCATGATGGGGACTTCTTCGGCAGTGAGGTCGATATGCAGGTTGTCGATCCCCAAGCCGGCCAGCGCCGACATGAGGTGTTCCACCGTGGAGACGCGGACATTGCCCTGTTGCAGGACGGACGCCATGCGCGTATCGCCCACGCCAGTGGCTTGCGCGGGCAGGTCAACGACCTGCGGCAGGTCCACGCGGTGGAAAACGATGCCAGTATTGGGTTGCGCCGGACGCAGGGTGAGTTCTACCCGCCGTCCGGAGTGGACGCCGACGCCTGTCGTGCGGACTAGATTCTGAATGCTGCGCTGTCGGAACATGAGACTTGGGATGTTAGAGCCAGAAAGCCGGCACGAAGAGGACAGATTGCCGGCGTAACTGACGTATTGTAACGCTGTCCGACCCTTGGCGCCATCAGCGCGCAGGATCGACCGATACCTCCGTCCCTTATTAGAACCGTGCAAGGGAAACACGGACCGCTCCGCCTCCGGCTTGCCCGCGGGGACAGGCAAGCCGGAGATGAGGGAGTGCGTTTAGAGCCTGTGGCCGGCTCTTTGGTTCAATCCGCCTGCTTGCGCAGGAACGCCGGGATGTCGAAATGATCCATGCCCGAGCTTTCCAGCGCACGCACCTGGGCAGACGCCTGGCTGCGCGGATTGCGCATGACCGACGGCATGTCCAGATTGCGGTAATCGCCACCTTGGCCGGCCGGCATCGTGCCCATGGGCATGTTGTCGGTACCGGTGCGGAGCACTTCAGCGGTGTTCTGAACCAGTTGCGGACGCGCTTGCGCACGGCCCAGGCCGGTTGCCACCACGGTCACGCGCAGGTTTTCACCCATCGTTTCGTCGTAGGCGGTGCCGAAGATCACGGTCGCGTCGTCCGAAGCGTAGCTGCGGATCGTTTCCATGATTTCGCGCGTTTCGCGCATCTTCAGCGAGCGGCTGGCGGTGATGTTGACCAGCACGCCGCGAGCGCCGTTCAGGTCCACGCCTTCCAGCAGCGGGCAAGCGATGGCGTGCTCGGCGGCGACGCGTGCGCGGTCTGCGCCCGAAGCCGATGCCGTGCCCATCATGGCCTGGCCTTGCTCACCCATGATCGTCTTGACGTCTTCGAAGTCGACGTTGACGTTGCCTTCGACGTTGATGATTTCGGCGATGCCCGCGCACGCGTTGTGCAGGATATCGTCGGCCGAACGGAAGCAGTCTTCCTGCGTCGCGTCCTCGTCCATCAGCTCATACAGGTTCTCGTTGAGCACCACGATGAGCGAATGCACGTGCTTGGCCAATTCCGAGATTCCGTCCTCGGCCATCTTCAGGCGCTTGTTGCCTTCAAAGGTGAAGGGCTTGGTGACCACGCCTACGGTCAGAATTCCCAGTTCCTTCGCCACCTCGGCCACGACCGGACCTGCGCCGGTGCCGGTGCCACCGCCCATGCCGGCGGTGATGAAGACCATGTGCGCGCCATTCAGCGCGGCACGGATCTCCTCGCGCGCGGTTTCAGCCGACGCACGTCCCTGCTCGGGCTTGGCGCCCGCGCCCAGGCCGGTACGGCCCAGACGGATCTGCACCGGGGCATTGGTTGCCGCCAGCGCTTGCGCATCGGTGTTTGCGCAGATGAAATCCACGCCATGCACGCCGTTGCGAATCATGTGCGCGACGGCATTGCCGCCCGCACCGCCCACACCAACGACCTTGATTACGGTCCCTTTGGTGTTGTTCTCAAGCATCTCAAAGTTCATCATGATGACTCCCTCACAAGTCCGATTTTGCAAATCACAAAAATTCCCCAACAGCCTATCTTTTGTGAATCGCCTCAAAGCCGATGCCGACTACATAGGTCCGCCACGGGTTTGAGACGCCTCCTCTTTCTGGCGCCCCCCGCAATACCGCCGCGAGTCACGCCAAGGAGCAGGCCCCAACCTGCACCCTTTACCTTTAATTCATGAACCATTCCTTCATGCGCGCCAGCAGACTCTTGAAATTGCCTGTCTGAGCCGCGACCTTGCGGCCCCGCACACGCTGCATGCGCGCTTCCTGCAACAAGCCCATCACCGTCGAGAAGCGCGGATTGCGCATCACGTCGGCCAGACTGCCTTCGTATTCGGGAACCGCCACGCGCACCGGCTTGAGGAACACGTCCTCGGCCAGTTCGATCATGCCGGGCAACTGCGCCGACCCGCCGGTCAGGACCACGCCCGAAGCCAGCAAGTCTTCGTAGCCGGAATCGCGCACGACCTGCTGCACCAGCGTGAACAGTTCTTCCACGCGCGGTTCGATCACGGCGCCGAGCGCCTGGCGCTTGACCTGGCGCGGACCGCGGTCGCCCAGGCCCGGCACTTCCACGGATTCGTCCGGGCTGGCCAGCACCTGCTTGGCCACGCCGTAGCGCAGCTTGATTTCTTCGGCGTCCGGCGTCGGCGTGCGCAGCATCGCCGCGATGTCGTTGGTGATCTGGTCGCCAGCGATCGGCAGCACCGCCGTGTGGCGGATCGCGCCGCCGGTGAAGATCGCGACATCGGTCGTGCCGCCGCCGATGTCGACCAGCACGACGCCGAGCTCTTTCTCGTCGGCGGTCAGCACGGCAAGGCTGGAGGCCAGCGGCTGCAGGATCAGATCCTGCACTTCCAGGCCGCAGCGGCGCACGCACTTGACGATGTTTTGCGCGGCGCTGACCGCGCCCGTCACGATGTGCACGCGCACTTCCAGGCGCAGGCCGCTCATGCCGATGGGTTCGCGGATGTCTTCCTGGCCATCGACGATGAATTCCTGGGTCAGCACATGCAGCACTTGCTGATCCGTCGGGATGTTCACCGCCTTGGCGGTCTCGATGACGCGGGCGACGTCGGTGGCGGTGACTTCCTTGTCCTTCACAGCGACCATGCCGCTGGAGTTGAAGCTGCGGATATGGCTGCCGGCAATGCCGGTATAGACGTCGCGAATCTTGCAATCTGCCATCAGCTCGGCTTCTTCAAGCGCGCGCTGAATCGAATTCACAGTGGTCTCGATATTGACGACCACGCCCTTGCGCATGCCGCGCGATTCGTGCTGGCCCAGGCCAAGCACTTCGAATCGCCCTTCGGGCAAAATTTCAGCCACCACAGCCACCACCTTGCTGGTGCCGATATCGAGGGCGACGATAAGGTCCTTGATGTCACGGGTCATGGCGTTAGCGTTTCTTGGGAGGTTTCGGTGTGGATTTGGATTTGGCTTCCGACGCGGGCAACGGGGCCAGCGCCAGGGCGAAACCATTGGGATAGCGCAGGTCGGCCTGCGTGATGGTGCGCCCTTCCAGGCGCCCCGACACGGCGGGCCACGCCTGCACAAAGCGTTGAATGCGAGCCGCGAACGGCAGTGCGCCGGGCAAGCCGTGCGGGTCCGGCGCATCGGCGCCCGGATCGCGGCCCAGGTCCAGCATCATGCCGTTGGACAGCACCACGCGCCAGGCGTAGCGCGGGCTCAGTTCCAACTGTTTGACATGCATGTCCAGCGGCGCGAACCAGCGCGCCAGCTCGGCGTAGCGCTGCACGACCAGCGACTCGGTGCCCTCGGGCCCGGAGAACTGCGGCAGCACGGTTTCGTCGTCCACCTCGCCCGTGTTCGCCGTGAACGCTTCGCCCCAGGTGTTGATCATCTGGTTCTCGTTCCACAGCGCCAGGGGCTGCTGCTCCTCGATCTGCACACGCAGCACGTTGGGCCAGATCCGGCGCACGGTGGCGTGGCGCACCCACGGCACCGACTCGAAGAGCTCGCGCGCATCGTCCAGGTCCACCGTGAAGAAGTTGCCCTTGAAGCGGCCGGCGATCGCCGATCGCACCGCCCCCGGCGACACATAGTGCAGCTCGGTGTCCGGCACGGACTCCAGCTCGATCGCCGACAGCGTGAAGAACGGGCGCTGCACCACCCACACCACGCCCGCCAGGAGCATGGCGCAAACCGCCAGCACGGCTAGCGTGTTGGCGATCAGGTTGGTAGTGCGAGCGTCGTTCCACACGGATTATCCAGGTCAAGCGTTACGGGAGACGCCGTGCACTTTGCACGAGGCCTCCGACAGAATTGCCACGCACAGGTCCGCGTAGCTGATCCCCACCGCCTTCGCGGCCATGGGCACCAAAGAATGGCTGGTCATGCCAGGCGAGGTATTCAATTCAAGCAGCCAGGGACGGTTGTCGCGGTCCAGCATGAAGTCGGCGCGGCCCCAGCCTTCGCAGCCCAGCGCGCGATAGGCCTTGACGGCAATTGCCGACACGTCTTCGGCCACTTCGGGCGGCAGATTGGCCGGGCAGAAATACTGCGTGTCGTCCGAGAAATACTTGTGTTCGTAGTCGTAGTTGCCGCCCGGCGCCGCGATCTCGATCACCGGCAACGCGCGCGCGCCCTTGCCGGAACCCAGCACCGCCACGGTCAGTTCGCGGCCGGTGATGAACTGCTCGGCCAGCACTTCGCTGTCGTAGCGGGCGGCGGCGGCGTAGGCTTCCTTCATGTCCGAATAGCCCACCACCTTGGTGATGCCCACGGTCGAGCCTTCATGCGGCGGCTTGATGATCAGCGGCAGGCTCAGGCGGTCGGGGACCAGGCGCAGTTCCGTGTCGGCATCCAGCACCTCGAAGTCGGGGGTGGGCAGGCCATGCTGCAGCAACACGCGCTTGGTCATGGTCTTGTCCATGGCCAGCGCCGAGGCCATGGGGCCGCTGCCGGTGTAAGGGATGCCCAGCAGTTCCAGGGCGCCCTGGATCGTGCCGTCTTCGCCGTAGCGGCCGTGCAGGGCGATGAACACCCGGTCGAAGCCTTCGGCGGCCAGCTCGGCCAGGCTGCGTTCGCCCGTATCGAACAGGTGCGCGTCCACGCCGGCGCTGGCCAGCGCCTGCTGCACGCCCTTGCCGGACATCAGCGACACTTCGCGTTCGGCGGAACGGCCGCCATACAACACACCCACTTTGCCGAATTGCGTGCTCATGCCAGTTCTCCCACTTGGGCCGGGACTTTGCTGATCGATCCCGCTCCCATCACAATCACCACGTCGCCATTGCGCACGAAGTCCACCACGGCCTGCGGCAGTTCTGCCACGTCCTCGACGAACACCGGTTCGACCTTGCCGGCCACGCGCAAGGCGCGCGACAGGGCACGGCCGTCGGCCGCCACCAGGGGCGGCTCGCCTGCAGCGTAGACCTCGGTCAGCAGCACGGCATCGGCCGTACCCAGCACCCGTACGAAATCTTCAAAGCAATCCCGCGTCCGCGTGTAGCGGTGCGGCTGGAACGCCAGCACGATGCGGCGGTCAGGCCACGCGCCGCGCGCAGCCGCCAAGGTGGCGGCCATTTCGACCGGGTGATGGCCGTAGTCGTCGATCACCGTGAACGTGCCGCCGCCATGGTTGGCGGGCACGGGGAATTCGCCTGTCTGCGTGAAACGGCGGCCCACGCCCTTGAAGGCGGACAGGGCGTCGCAGATCGCCGCGTCGGCCACGCCCAGCTCGGTCGCCACGGCAATCGCGGCCAGCGCGTTGCGCACGTTGTGCAAGCCCGGCAGGTTCAGCTCCACCTGCAGCGGCGGCAGCAGCGTTTCGCGGTGCGTGCGCTGCACGTTGAAACGCATGCGCGTGCCTTCCGGCTGCACTTCATAGGCGCGCACCTGCGCGTCTTCGTTCAACCCGTAAGTCGTGATGGGACGCGACACGAACGGCATGATCTCGCGCACGTTGGCGTCGTCCGAGCACAGCACGGCGCTGCCGTAGAACGGCAGGCGTTGCGTGAATTCGATGAACGCGCTCTTCAAGCGCGCCACGTCGTGCCCATAGGTGTCCATGTGGTCGGCATCGATGTTGGTCACGATGGCCATCACCGGCAGCAGATTCAGGAACGATGCGTCGGACTCGTCGGCTTCCACGACGATGTAGTCGCCCTGCCCCAGCCGCGCGTTCGCGCCTGCCGAGTTCAGGCGGCCGCCGATCACGAAGGTGGGGTCCAGGTCGCCGGCGGCCAGCACGCTGGCCACCAGGCTGGTTGTCGTCGTCTTGCCGTGGGTGCCGGCAACGGCGATGCCGCGCTTCAAGCGCATCAGTTCGGCCAGCATGATGGCGCGCGGCACCACCGGGATGCGCGAGGCGCGCGCCGCGATCACTTCGGGGTTGTCGCCGGCCACCGCGGTGGACGTCACGATGGCGCCCGCTCCCGTGACATTGCTGGCCACGTGGCCGATCGCGATCTTCACGCCCAGGCTTGCCAGGCGGCGCGTCACGGCCGACTCGTTCAGGTCGGAACCGCTGATCGTGTAGCCCAGGTTGAGCAGCACTTCGGCAATGCCGCTCATGCCCGAGCCGCCGATGCCTACGAAATGGATATGTTGAATTCTGTGTTTCATGATGAACGCCCCGCTGCTTGTTCACAGACGTCGGCGATATGTGCCGCCGCTTCCGGGTGCGCATGGGCGCGGGCCCGGACAGCAACGGCTTGCAGTTCTTGTCGGGAACGCTGGGCCAGCCAATCCGCCAGCCACTCGGGCGTCAGGGCGGTCTGCGGCTGCAGCCAAGCGGCCTGCGCGTCGCTCAAAAAGCGCGCGTTGGCAGTCTGATGGTCATCGATGGCGTGCGGGAACGGCACGAACAGCGCCGCGACGCCGGCCGCGGCCACTTCGGACACCGTCATGGCGCCGGCGCGGCAGATCAGCAGATCCGCGTCGCCCATGGCGCCCGCCATGTCATCGATGAACGCGCGGCAGTCGGCCTGCACGCCCGCTTGGGCGTAGGCCTGCTGCAACGCGGGCAAATGTTGTTCGCCGGCCTGGTGGGTCACCACCGGACGGCTGTCCTGCGGCAGGCGCGCCAGCGCCTGCGGAACGGTCGTATTCAGGGCCTGCGCGCCCAGGCTGCCGCCCACGACCAGCACGCGCAGCGGGCCGGTGCGGTCCGCATAGCGCACGGCCGGATCCGGCAGGTCGCACAGGTCTGCGCGCACGGGGTTGCCCATGGCTTCGCCCTTGGGCAGCACGCCGGGGAACCCGCTCAGCACGCGGCGCGACATCTTGGCCAGGCACTTGTTCGCCGTGCCCGCCACGGCATTCTGCTCATGCACGACCAGCGGCGTGCCGCGCAACGCGGCGATCACGCCACCCGGGAAGGCCACGTAGCCGCCCATGCCCAGCACCACGTCCGGACGCACGTCCGACAGGCGCGACCAGGCTTGCGCGAAGGCGCGCAGCAGCAGGAAGGGCAGCTTCAGCAGCGCCGCCGCCCCCTTGCCGCGCACGCCCTGGAACCGCAGCGGCACCAGCTCGATGCCGCGCGGCGGCACCAGCTTGCCTTCCATCTTGTCCGGGTTGCCCAGCCACAGCACGCGCCAGCCGCGCTCGCGCAGCACGTCGGCCACGGCCAGGCCGGGCATGATGTGCCCGCCGGTGCCGCCGGCCATGATCAGGATGGTGCGGGCAGCGGTCATACCCGTCCCCCACGCATCATGACGCGGTTTTCCACATCGACCCGGATCAGCATGGCCAGGGCGCACAGGTTCATCACAACACCCGAACCGCCATAGCTCATCAGCGGCAGGGTCAGGCCCTTGGTAGGCAGCAGTCCAAGGCACACGCCCATGTTGATGAAGGACTGCACGCCGAACCACATGGCCACGCCATGCGCCACCAGGCCCGCGAAAGTGCGTTCCATGGCGATGGCCTGGCGGCCGATGTCGAAGCCGCGGTAGACGATGATGGCGAACAGGGTGATCACCAGCATGACGCCGGCAAAGCCCAGTTCTTCGCCCACCACCGCCATCAGGAAGTCGGTATGCGCTTCGGGCAGGTAGTGCAGCTTTTCAACGCTGGCGCCCAGGCCCACGCCCAGCCATTCGCCGCGGCCCAGCGCAATCAGTGAGTGCGACAACTGATAGGCGCTGCCGTAGGCGTTGTCTTCGTTCCAGGGATCCAGATAGGCGAACAGGCGCGCGCGGCGCCACGGCGACAGCCAGATCAGCATCAGGAAGGTGCCGACCAGCACGGCCAGCAGGCTGCTGAAGTACTTGCCGTTGATGCCGCCCAGGAACAGGATGCCGATGGCGATCGCCACGATCACCATGAAGGCGCCCAGGTCGGGCTCCAGCAGCAGCAGCATGCCCACGCCGGCCAGCGCGAAAGCCATGGGCAGGAAGCCGCGGGCGAACGCCTGCATGTGCTCCTGCTTGCGCACGGTGTAGTCGGCGGCGTAGAGCAGCGCGGCCAGCTTCATCAATTCGGACGGCTGGAAGTTCAAGGGGCCCAGCGGGATCCAGCGGTGGGCGCCATTGACCTCGCGGCCGATACCCGGGACCAGCACCGCGACCAGCAGGATCATCGCCACCACGAACAGCGGCACGGCCATGCGTTGCCAGACGCGGATCGGGATCGCCAGCACCACGGCGCCGGCAAGCAGTCCGGCGCTGACGAACAGGCCGTGGCGGATCACGAAGTAGTAGCGGCCATAGGACGCGTAGCGCGGACCGTCGGCCAGCGCGATCGACGCCGAATACACCATCAGCAAGCCAAGCAGCAGCAACGTCGACGCCGCTATGACCAGCGGCAGATCGAAGTTGCGCATCTTGGTACGGCCGGGCCGTACGGCATTGACGCTGGCGGTGAGATCGGCGATCAGGCTCATGCCACCTCTCCACGGTCGCGGGCCAGGTCTTCGACCTCTTCCACGAACACCTGCCCGCGATGCGGGTAGTTGCGGAACATATCGAAACTGGCGCAGGCCGGCGACAGCAGCACGGCATCGCCCGGCTGCGCCAGTTCGGCCGCGCCGCGCACGGCGTCATGCAACGAGTCCACGGCAATGCACTGGACGCCGGTCGAGGCCAACGTGCGGCCGATCTCGGGGCCATCGACGCCAATCAGCATCACGGCGCGCGCATGGCGCGACACCACCGGAATCAGCGGCGAGAAATCCTGGCCCTTGCCGTCGCCGCCCGCGATCAGCACCACGGGTTGCCCCAGGCCTTCCAGCGCGGCGACGGTAGCGCCCACGTTGGTGCCCTTGCTGTCATTGATGTAGTCGACGCCACCGATCTGGCGCACGAACGCCGCGCGATGCGGTTCGCCGGCGTATTCGCGCAGCGTGCGCAGCATGGCGCCCCAGCCCAGATCCAGGCAGCGGGCCAGCTGCAACGCGGCCAACGCATTCAAAGCGTTGTGGATGCCGCGGATGCGCAAGGCATCCACCGGCATCAGGCGGCTCATGCGGCCGTTGGCGCGCACCGGCTCGGGCGCGTCCTTCTTCCTGCGCACGGGCGGCGCGGGCTCGTCGAAATCCACGGGTTCAGCAGCGACCAGCCAAGCCACGCCCTGCCCCAGTTCCAGGCCCATGTCACCCACCAGTTCCGGCAGGTCGCGGCCGAAGCTGCGCACGTTCAACGCGTTCACGGTCTGCACCATGCGCACGGTCAGCGGGTCGTCGCGGTTGACGATGGCCACACGCGCCATCTTCAGGAGGCGCGCCTTGGCCTGGGCGTACGCATCCATGCCGCCATGCCAGTCCAGGTGGTCCTGCGTGACGTTCAGCACCACGGCCGCATCCGCCTTCAGCGAACGCGTCGTTTCCAGTTGGAAGCTGGACAACTCCAGCACCCAGACCTGCGGCAGCGCATCGTCGTCCAGCGCGTCCATCAGCGCCGTCAATGCGGCGGGACTGATGTTGCCGGCCGCCACGACCGACAGGCCGCTGGCGTCGATCAGGTCGCGCGTCAGCGCGGTCACGGTGGTCTTGCCGTTGGTGCCCGTCACCGCCAGCAGGCGGGGACGGTACTCGCGCGTCTCGGCCAGGTCGGCCAGCGCGCGCGCAAACAATTCGATTTCGCCGACGACTTCGATGCCGCGGGCCTCGGCCTCACGCAGCAGGTCGGCGGCAGGAGGCAAGGTCGGCGCCAGGCCGGGGCTCAGCACGACCTGATTCACACCGTCCAGCAGCGCGGTATCGAAAGACGCGTCGCAGCCCAGGCGGTATTCCACGTCGCTCTGCGCCAGCGCATCGCGCAGCGCAGTCAATCCGCCCGGCTCGGCGCGCGTGTCGGCCACGCGCAAGCGGGCGCCCGAGCGGGCGCACCAGCGAGCGGCGGCGACACCCGTCTCGCCCAATCCGAGGATCAGGACGAGCGGCGCGTCAGCGCGGGAGGTTTCCATCGTATTCATCGCAACTTCAGCGTAGAGAGGCCAATCAGCACCAGCATCATGCTGATGATCCAGAAACGCACGACCACCTGGGTTTCTTTCCAGCCGCCCACTTCAAAGTGATGATGCAACGGCGCCATGCGGAATATGCGTCTACCTGTTCCATAACGTCGCTTCGTGTACTTGAACCAGGTCACCTGGATCATCACCGACAGCGTTTCCACCACGAACACGCCGCCCATGATGAACAGCACGATCTCCTGGCGCACGATCACTGCGATGGTGCCCAGCGCGCCGCCAAGCGCCAGCGCGCCGACGTCGCCCATGAACACCTGGGCCGGATACGCGTTGAACCATAAAAATGCCAGGCCCGCGCCCCCGATCGCCGCGCAAAGCACCATCAATTCCGAGGCGCCGGGAATATACGGGAACAGCAGGTACTTGGAATAGTCCACGCGGCCGACCACGTAGGCGAAGATGCCCAGCGCGCTGCCCACCATCACGGTGGGCATGATCGCCAGGCCGTCCAGGCCGTCGGTCAGGTTCACGGCGTTGCTGGTGCCCACGATCACGGCCCAGGTCAGCGCCACGAAGCCCAGCACGCCCAAGGGATAGCTCACCGATTTGAAGAACGGCACGATCAAGTCTGCGCGCGTCGGCAACGCCATCGTGAAGCCGCTGCCGACCCAGGCCTTGAAGAGCGGCCACAGTTCGGTGTTGGCCGGCGCCGACACAGCGAATGCCAGGTACACGGCGGCGATCATGCCGATCGTGGCTTGCCAGAAGAATTTCTGGCGCGCGGGCATGCCTTCCGGATCGCGATAGACGACCTTGCGGTAATCGTCGCGCCAGCCGATCCAGCCGAAGCCGAACGTCACCAGCAGCACTACCCACACGAAGCGGTTGGTCCAATCCGCCCACAGCAAGGTGCTGATGGCGATGGAAATCAGGATCAGCACGCCGCCCATCGTGGGGGTGCCGGTCTTGACCAGATGCGATTCCGGGCCGTACGAACGCACGGCCTGACCGATCTTCATCTCGGTCAGCTTGCGGATCACTCGCGGACCGGCAACCAGGCCGATCAACAACGCCGTCGCACACGCCAGCACGGCGCGCAACGTGATGTACTCGAACACGCCCAGCGCGCGCACATCATCGGAAAGCAGGCGGGCGATCTCAAGCAGCATGGTGTTCTCCCTGCCCCTTGGCCGCCTGCCCGTCATTCAAAGAAAAAGCCGTCACAACCCGCTCCATGCGCATAAAACGCGATCCCTTTACCAATACGCAGGACGCGCGCAAACCGCGCAAGGCGGCAACCACTTCGTCTACCGATGCGCAGGCGTGCGCGCCAGTTCCGAATGCGGCCGCGGCCGCCCGGCTGGCTTCACCTAGCGTGATCAACGCGTCAAGCCCTTGCTCGCGCGCGTAAATGCCCGCCTCGGCATGCAAGGCGGGACCGTTGTCCCCGATTTCACCCATGTCGCCCAACACCAGGACACGCTTGCCGGCCATGCGGCCCAGCACGTCGATGGCCACGCGAACCGAATCGGGGTTGGCATTGTAGGTGTCATCAATGAGCAACGTTCCGTCACTCATTTGCTTGTGCTGCATGCGGCCCGCAACGGGGACAAAGCCCGCCAGGGCGCGCACCGCGCTGTCCAGCGGCACGCCCGCCGCGATCGCGCTGGCGATTGCCGCCAACGCGTTGCGCAGGTTGTGCAAACCCGGCACCGGCAGCACCAGATCGGCCGATCCGACAGGTGTCACCACGCGGCAGCGCGTCGCGCTCACGTCCGCAAGAATGTGTTCCGCGTAGACATCCAGGCCAGGCTGCAGGCCAAAGCGCAGCACGCGGCGCGGCTCGGCCAGCGCATCCCAGATCGCGCAATACGGTTCGTCGCCCGGGTATACGGCAATGCCGTCGTCCGGCAGCGCCGCGATCGCGGCGCCGTTTTCGTGCGCCACCGCTTCGACGGTGTGCATGAATTCCTGATGCTCGCGCTGGGCGTTGGTCACCAGCGTGACGGTCGGCGCGGCCAGGGCGGCCAGTTGCGCGATCTCGCCCGGATGGTTCATCCCCAATTCGAAAACCGCCGCGCGATGCTCGGGGCGCAGACGCAGCAGCGTCAGCGGCACGCCGATATCGTTGTTCAGGTTGCCGGCGGTGGCCAGCCGGCCTGCCTCGCCGCGCCACTCGGCCAGCATGGCCGAGATCATTTCCTTGGTGGTCGTCTTGCCGTTGCTGCCGGTCACCGCCACAACGGGCAGCGAGAACTGCGAACGCCATGCCGCGCCGATACGCATCAGCGCCACGCGGGTATCGCCCAGCACCAGCTGCGGCAGCTTGGCGTCGCTGACGGGATGCGCGACCACGGCCGCGCAAGCGCCACGGCCTTCGGCCTGGTCCAGATAGTTGTGCGCGTCGAAGTTCTCACCGACCAGCGCCACGAACAACTCGCCCGTATCGATGCGGCGGGTGTCGGTGGACACGCCCTTGACCTGCGGCAGCAGCATCGCCAGGCGCGCCCATTCACGGTCATCGAAGGGCAGCTTCTCGCCCCCGACATCCTGATAGGTTTCGTGCCCCTTGCCCGCCAGCAGCACCACGTCTTCGGGCAACGCGGCCCAGATGGTCTGCATGATGGCGCGTGCGCGGTCGACCTGGACGTCCGCGTGCGCGGCCTCCGGGATGCCGGCCAGAATCTGTTGGACGATCGCTTCGGGCGACTCCGTGCGCGGATTGTCGCTGGACACCACCACGTGGTCGGCCAGTTCCGCCGCGATGCGGCCCATTTCGGGGCGCTTGCCCGGATCGCGCTCGCCGCCGCAGCCGAACAGGCAGATCAGGCGGCCCGAGCGGGCAACCGCCACGGCGCGCAGGGCGGTCAAGGCTCGCGACAAGGCATCCGGCGTGTGCGCGTAATCCACAACCACCAACGGGTTGCGACCCGCATGAGCCTGGGTCGTGACCGGCACCGTTTCCACGGTCTGCAAGCGGCCGTCGACGGGGTCGGTCGCGGCCAACTCACGCGCGATCTGCGCAAACGGCAGGCCCAGCTTGTACAGCACGCCAGCCACCAGCAGCAGATTCGACACGTTGTGCGCCCCCAGCAGACGCGTCACGATCTGGGCTTCGCCATGCGGCGACACCAGCGTGAAGATCTGCCCTTGGGACGTGGCTTGCAGATCGCGCGCACGCATCGCGGCGGGGATCTCGGGCGAATCGCTCAGGCTGTAGCCCATCGCGCCCGTGCCCGCTGGCAGGCTGGCGATCAGGCGGCGTCCGGCGGCGTCATCGGCATTGACGATGGCGGCCGTCAGGCCCGGCCAGCGGAACAGGCGGGCCTTGGCGGCCTCGTAGTGTTCCATCGTGCCGTGGTAATCAAGATGGTCGCGCGTCAGGTTCGTGAAGGCGGCCAGCGCGATGCGCACGCCGTCCAGGCGGCCTTGCTCGATGCCGATCGACGACGCTTCCATGGCCACGGCCTTGGCGCCGGCGTCGCGCATCGCGGCCAGCGTGCGGTGCACGGTCAGGACGTCGGGCGTCGTCAGGTCGCCGCCCAGCGTGCGGCCGTCGGGCAGCACGGCGCCCAGGGTGCCGATGGTGCCGCAAGGCTTGTCATTGCGGCTCAGCGCATGCGCAATCCACTGCACCGACGAGGTCTTGCCGTTGGTGCCCGTCACCGCCACCACCGCCAACGCGGCGGACGGACGGCCGTACCAGGTGTCGGCAAGTTCACCCAGCAAGGCGCGCAGGCCGGTCACCGGCAACATCGGCGTGTCGGCCGCCGCGGCCAGGACGGACTCGCTGGCGGGCGCTTCGAACAACACGGCGCTGGCGCCCAGCGCCAGCGCCTTATCTATATAGAGACGTCCATCGCTGGACAGGCCCGGGCAGGCGACGAACACGTCACCCGGCTCGATATCGCGGGAGTCCAACTTCAGGTGCGCCGTCAACGAGACGCGCGCATGCAACCACGCCACGGTTTCGGCAACCGTGGCGACAGGGGACGAGAGGAAGCCTTTGGCGCTCATCTGCCTGGCTCCTTGAGACCAGCAACAATCGTGGATTCAAAAGGCGCGTCCGGCCGCACCCCCATCAGCCTCAGGCTCCCCCCCACGATATGGGAGAACACGGGCGCGGCGATCGCGCCGCCGTAATAACCGCCGACCGTCGGCTCGTCGATGGACACGGCCACCACGATCTTCGGATCGGACACCGGAGCGAAGCCCACGTAGGAGCTCCGATAACGCTGCATGCTGTACTTGCCGTCGACGATCTTGCGCGCGGTGCCGCTCTTGCCGGCCACGCGGTAGCCCTGCACCTGGGCGGCCTTCGTGCCTTCGGGGCCGGCGGCGGCTTCAAGCATCGCGCGCACCATGGCGGTCGTCTTCGGTGTGTAGATCTTGACGCTGGTGGGGTCGCTGTCGCGCTTGACCAGGGTCAGCGACACCATGTCGCCGTTGCGGGCGAAGACGGTGTAGGCGCGCGCCACTTGCAACAGCGAGACCGACAGGCCGTAGCCATAGGCCATCGTCGCCTTTTCGATCAGGCGCCAGCGGTCCCAGGGACGCAGGCGGCCCGGCGCCGCGCCGGGGAATCCCACCTGAGGCGCCTGGCCCAGGCCCAATTCGGTGAAGCGATCCCACATTTCGCGGGATTCCAGCTTCTCGGAGATCATGGTCATGCCGATGTTGCTGGATTTGCGCAGCACGCCGGCCACGTCCAGCGTCCCGTTGCGGCTCACGTCGCTGATCGTGCTGCCCTGATACTGGAAACGGCCGTTGCCGGTTTCGAACAGCGTCGACGTCGTGATGCGGCCCAGGTCCAGCGCCAGCGCGGCGGTGAACGGCTTCATGATCGAACCTGGCTCGAAGGTGTCGGTAATGGCCTGGTTGCGCAGCTTGGAGCCGTGGAAGCTCTCGCGCTTGTTCGGGTCGAAAGTCGGCACGTTGGCCAGCGCCAGGATCTCGCCCGTCTGCACGTCCACGACCACGGCGGTAGCGCCCTTGGCCTGGTGCTTGTCCATGGCGTCCTTCAATTCCTTGAACACCAGGTACTGCAAGCGGGTATCGATGGACAGGCGCAGGTCGCGTCCGTCGACCGGCAGGGTCACGGCCTGCACGTCTTCAATGACGCGGCCCAGCCGGTCCTTGATGACGCGGCGGCTGCCGGGACGGCCAGACAATTGCTGGTTGAACGTCAGTTCGACGCCCTCCTGGCCCTGGTCTTCGACGCTATTGAAGCCCACCACGTGAGCCATCACATCGCCGTCGGGGTAGTAGCGGCGGGTCTCGGGCTGCTGGTGCACGCCCGGCATGCCCAACTGCTTGATCTTGTCGGCCACGTCCATCGAGACCTGACGCTTCAGATAGACGAAGTTCTTGTCTTCGTCGACCAGGCGGTGGCGCAAGTCGGCTACCGGCGTTTCCAGCAGCTTGGCCAGCGCATCCATCTGCGCGGGCGTGCCCTGCTTGGCGTCTTCGGGAATGGCCCAGATGGCGCGCGCCGGCACGCTGGAGGCCAGCACCGCGCCATTGCGGTCCGTGATCTTGCCGCGCGTGGCCGCCAGGGTCAGCGTGCGTTCATAGCGGCGTTCGCCCTGCTGTTGCAGGAACTCCGTCGACAGCCCTTGCAGGAACAGCGCGCGGCCAGCCAGCACCGTGAACCCGCCAAACAGCAGGATCAGCACCAGGCGCGCGCGCCACGTGGGCAACTGCCCACGCAATACCGGGTTATCGAAGAAGGGGACGCGTTTCATTTGGCGCCCCCAGCCGTGGAGACGGGCGCTTGATTCAGATAAAGCGTACGGTCCGGAACGATGGGGATCATCTTCAGGCCGTCGCGTGCAATCACATCGACCCGCGCATTGCGGGCGAGCTCGGCGCGGTCAAGCTGCAGGCGGCGCCAGTTGGTTTCCAGGTCGCGTTCCTGGGCCTGATCACGTCCCAGCTCGACAAAGAGCTGGCGCGACTGATACCGGCTGGTGACCAGGGAAATGGCCGACAGCATCAGTAAAGCCGCAATGATCAGGTTGACGCGACCCATTAACGCCGCCCCCCTTTACCGCCGCGGCGAGGCGGCGGCGCCAGGTCGCTGCCGGGCAGCGAGCCGATCTTCACGAACGCGAAGCCGCCCTCGGCGGGCAGCGGCGTTTCGGTGCGTTCGGCAACGCGCAGGACAGCGGAGCGGGCGCGGGCATTGGCCGAGACCTCATCGTCTTCGGCGAGGACACGGCCCAGGGAACGCAGGATGGGTTGCGGCATTTCGCTTTCGCGCAGCGGCAAGCGTGCATGCGCGGCGGCTGGACGCGCCGCCGCCGCGATGCACTGCTTGACCATGCGGTCTTCAAGCGAATGAAAGCTGATCACCGCCAACCTCCCCCCCGGGGCAAGCAGGTCTAGAGCTGCCGCGAGGGTGCGCGCGAGCTCTTCGAGTTCCCGATTGATGTAAATCCGTAAAGCTTGAAAGGTGCGTGTGGCCGGATGCTGCCCCTTTTCGCGCGTGCGGACGGCGCTGGCGACGCACTCGGCAAGCTCGAGCGTGGTGCGCAGCGGCCTTGTTGCGCGGCGAGCAGCAATCGCCTTTGCAACCTGAAAAGCAAACCGTTCTTCGCCATAATCCGCTATGACCTCCCGCATCTCATCCACACTGGCTTGCGCCAGCCAATCCGCCACCGTGGGACCACGAGTGGTGTCCATCCGCATATCGAGCGGGCCGTCTCGCATGAACGAGAAACCGCGCTCGGCGTCATCGATCTGAGGCGACGACACGCCCAGATCCAGCATCACGCCATCGACCTTGCCGATGCCGCGCTGCTCCAATTCTTCAGCCATGGTGGCAAAGCCGCCATGGATAACCGTGACCCGGGGGTCCGCCGCCGCCAACGCATTGGCTACCGCGATCGCCTCGGGGTCCTTGTCGAACACCACCAGCCGGGCGTCCTTGCCCAAGCGGCCAAGCAGTTCGCGACTGTGCCCGCCCCGGCCAAAAGTGCCGTCGACAAACACGCCGCGTTCCGCCCGCGTAGCCGTATCCGGCTCGGTCTGCGTGTGCGACCGTGTCGCGCCCTTGCCGCCGAAGTCGGGCAGCAATAGTGCGTCCACCGTCGGCTCCAGCAGAACGGGCCGATGTTCGAATTCCATAGATTTTTCAGAACGAAAACTGATTCAACACATCCGGCATACCCTTGGCCAGATCCTCAGCCTCGCGGCTGGCCAGGGTAGCGGCGTCCCACAGCTCGAAGTGCGCGCCCAGACCGAGCAGCATCACATCGCGCGTCATACCGGAAGCGTTGCGCAGTTCAGGAGCGATCAGGACCCGGCCGGAGCCATCCAGTTCCACGTCCTGAGCGTTGCCCAGCAACAGCCGCTGCAATGCACGAGCCGTCATGGGAAAAGCGGCGATCTGCTCGCGCTTCTTCTCCCACTCCGGCCGCGGATACACCAGCAAGCAGCCGTCGGGGTGGCGGGTCAGGGTCAGCCGGCCATCGGCCTGCGACATGAGCGCGTCACGATGCCGGGTCGGAATCGAGATCCGTCCCTTGGCATCCAGCGTGAGCGCGCTGCTTCCCTGAAACACCACTTTTACCCCACTTAATTGCACAATTTCCTACTATTTCCCACTCTACGGTATGGCACAGGGGCGGTCAAGCGCGTGGTTGCAATTTTTTCAATCACAACAAGGACTTAGACCAATATGTAAAACCGCAAAAAGAAAAACCCCCTAATAAATCAGGAGGTTGCGGCACACTCTACAAGTCCTTCTTCAGAAGTAGCGCCTAAGGATGACTTTGCATTGTTTTACGATGGGCCGTTTCGCCCGAACTGACGAGGCTTCCCGCCAAGCTGCCCGCCGCACGCGGCAAAAAAATAGCGCGCCAGGCTTTACCCGCGACCACGCGCGGCCAGGCGCCGGGCCTGGCCAACTCGCGTGTGGGAAATTAGATGCAGGACGGGTCTATAGGCCGGATTCTGTACACCAGGTTTCCCTGGCGGACGATCATTCCTCTACGCGGATCATTGCTGAGCCGCTCTAGCCACCTACCCGCATGCTTGGACGGAGCCGCCCTTCGCGACCCGAGGGCCGCACGCATGCCTATTTGATGTTGCTCCGGGTAGAGGTTGCCGCGTTTCACCCTGCGATGCCGCCCTTCGTTGCCGAATGACGCGATACGGAGATGGCCGTATCTGTGCGTGCAAGCACGCCCGCTTCGCAGTCTCGTCTCTGTGGCCCTATTCCTCAACCGCGCCCGAAGACGCGGCCGGACGGCCGTTAGCCGTTACCCTGCCCTATGGAGTCCGGACCTTCCTCGATGGATTCGCATCCACCGCGATCGCCCGACCCGCCCTGCGGTCCGTATTCTATTACAGGTCACGGCTCCGTCCCCGAAGCGCGCCCCAAGCGCCATCCCCGCTGTGCCTCAAACGAGCTTGCGGGGTTCCTGCGACAATACGCGCTGATCCGCTTAGACGCCGCAAAAACGACCCGATACATGGCCCTCGCTACTCTCATCACTCTTACCGACATCCAGCTGGCCTATGGCCACCATCCGCTGCTGGACCACGCCGACTTCGCCATCCAGGCCGGCGAGCGCATCGGCCTCATCGGCCGCAACGGTGCCGGCAAGTCGTCGCTGCTGAGGTTGCTCGACGGCAGGACGCTGCCCGACGACGGCGACATCGCCCGCAACTCGGGCCTGCGCGTCGCCACGGTCGAACAAGAACCCGAGCTGGACGAAAACGCCACCGTGTTCGATGTCGTCTGCAATGTGGAAGGCGACCACGAAGACTGGCAGCGCCCCTCGCGCGTGCGCGCCATGCTCGAAAAGCTGGGCCTGCCCGCCGATGCGCAGATCGCCGGCCTGTCCGGGGGCACCCGCAAGCGGGTCGCGCTGGCGCGCGCCCTGGTCGAAGAACCCGATCTGCTGCTGCTGGACGAACCCACCAACCACCTCGACTTCGACGGCATCGCCTGGCTGGAAGAGATGTTGCGCAGCTGGCGCGGCGCCGCGGTCATCATTACCCACGACCGCCGCTTCCTGGACGCCGTCACCACCCGCATCGTCGAACTCGACCGCGGCCGCCTGCTCAGCTTCCCCGGCAACTTTTCCCAATGGCAGGAACGCAAGGCCCAGTGGCTGGAATCCGAACGCCTGGAACAAGCCCGTTTCGACAAGCTGCTGGCGCAAGAGGAAGTCTGGATCCGCAAGGGCGTCGAAGCCCGCCGCACGCGCAATGAAGGCCGGGTCCGTCGCCTGGAGAGCCTGCGCGTCCAGCGCGCCGAGCGCCGCGAGCGCATCGGCGACGTATCGCTGGCCCTGGCGGAAGGCCAGCGTTCCGGCAAACTCGTGGCCGAGCTCGAACATGTCGGCAAGACCTTTGGCGACAAGGTCGTGGTGGACGACTACTCCACGACGATCCTGCGCGGCGACCGCATCGGCATCATCGGCCCCAATGGCGCCGGCAAGACCACCCTGCTGAAACTGATCCTGGGTGAAATGCAGCCCGATACCGGCTCCACGCGCATGGGTACCAACGTGGCGGTGGCGTATTTCGACCAGATGCGCGCGCAGCTGGATGAAAACGCCTCGCTCGTCGACATCATCAGCCCGGGCAGCGAATGGGTCGAAATCGGCGGCACCCGCAAGCACGTCATGACGTACCTGGGCGACTTCCTGTTCTCGCCCGCCCGCGCCGGCTCCCCCGTGCGCAGCCTGTCCGGCGGCGAACGGGCCCGCCTGCTGCTGGCGCGCCTGTTCGCGCGTCCGGCCAACGTGCTGGTGCTGGACGAGCCCACCAACGACCTGGACATCGAAACCCTGGAACTGCTGGAAGAGCTGCTTCAGGAATACGCCGGCACCGTGCTGCTCGTCAGCCATGACCGCGCGTTCCTGAACAACGTCGTCACCCAGACCATCGCCTACGAAGGCGACGGCCACTGGCGCGACTACGTCGGCGGCTACGACGAATGGGTCGCGCAGCGCCCTGCGCCCGCTGCCCCGGCAGCCGATGCGGACAGCGCTGCCAAGCCCCTCGACGAAAGCGCCGCACGCGCCAAGGTCGCCAAGCCCAAGCCGGCCAAGGCCACCAAGATGAACGCATGGGACTTGCGTGAGCTTGAAGGCTTGCCGGACGCCATCGCCGCGCTGGAAGCGCAGCAGGCCGAACTCGCTGGCAAGCTGGCCGACGGCAGCCTCTACCGTGACGCGCCCGCCGAGGTCGATCGCATCAACGGTGAACTCGCCAAACTGGAAAGCGAACTCGAAGAACGATTCGCCCGCTGGGAACTGTTGGAAGCGCGCCGCGACGGCACGCTCTGACGCCGCTATCTATATATATAGATAGCCGTCAGTCACGCGGCAAACAAAACGGGGGAGCGGCGCACAGCCGCTCCCCCGTTTCTTGTTCATCGACGCACGCAGGCTCCGGGCCTGCGGCCGCCGCTCAGACCTTCGCGCGCCAGGCCAGGGCTTCGCCTGCCGCCAGCGGCACCAGCGTCGTATTGCCGAATTCCAGCTCGTCAGGAACCTGGTACGTTTCGCGCACCAGCGTCAAGGTGCCGGTGTTGCGCGGCAGGCCATAGAAATCCGGGCCGTGGAAACTGGCAAAGCCTTCCAGCTTGTCCAGCTTGCCTGCGGCCTCAAATGCCGTCGCATACAGCTCCATCGCGTGCAGCGCGGTGTAGCAACCGGCACAGCCGCAGGCGTGCTCCTTCAAGCCCCGCGCATGCGGTGCGCTGTCGGTACCCAGGAAGAAACGCGGGCTGCCGCTGGTGGCGGCCTCGACCAGCGCCAGACGATGCGTCTCGCGCTTCAAGATCGGCAAGCAGTACAGATGCGGCCGCACGCCGCCCTGGAAGATCGCATTGCGGTTGTACAGCATGTGCTGCGGCGTGATCGTGGCGGCGATCGGCCCTTCGGCGTCGCGCACATACTCCGCGCCTTCCTTCGTCGTGATGTGTTCGAACACCACCTTCAACGCCGGAAACGCGCGACGCAGCGGCTTCATCACGCGCTCCACGAAAATCGCTTCGCGGTCGAACACGTCGATCGCCGGGTCGGTCACTTCACCGTGCACCAGCAGCGGCATGCCGCATTTTTCCAGCGCCTCCAGGGCCTTCGCGCATTTGCCCAGCAAATCGGTCACGCCCGCATCCGAGTTGGTCGTGGCACCCGCCGGGTACAGCTTCACGGCATAGACCTGGCCCGACTCGTGCGCGCGGAAGATCTCTTCCGCCGACGTGTTGTCGGTCAGATAGAGCGTCATCAGCGGCGTGAACGCCTCCGGATTTCCGCCGGCTTTGCCCAACGCCGCCAGGATGCGGCCGCGATAGGCCAGCGCCTGCTCGGTGGTAGTCACCGGCGGCTTCAGGTTCGGCATGATGATGGCGCGGGCGAACTGGCGCGCGGTGTCCGCCACCACGGCTTCCAGCGCCGCGCCATCGCGCAAGTGCAGGTGCCAGTCGTCGGGGCGGGTGATGGTGAGCTGATTCGTGTTTGGAGTAGACATGGAAGGCTTCTTAATCTGCCAGCGGCATGCCCCGTTCAGCCAGCGCGCAGAACATCGCGCTGCCCAGGGGAATGACGGCATCGTTGAAATCAAAATGCGAGTTATGCAGCACGCAGCCCGACTCGGCGCCGCCCTGGCCCAGGCGGAAGTACGCGCCGGGCTTGCTCTGCAACATGAAGGAGAAATCCTCGGAACCCATAGACGGTACCAGATCGCGCACCACGTTTTCCTTGCCGATCATCTCGGTCGCGATGTCGGCCACCAGGTTGGCGTGCTGCGGCGTGTTCAAGGTCGCCGGATAGATGCGCTCGTATATCAGCTCGGCCGTGCCGCCGAACGCGCTGGCGATCGCGGTGACCAGTTCGCGCATGCGTGTCTCGACCATTTCCTGGACGGACTTGCGAAACGTGCGCACCGTGCCCACCAGCTTGGCTTCACGCGGGATCACGCTCATTGCGCCCGGATGCCCTGCCTGCATGGAACCGATCGACACCACTGCGGAATCCAGCGGGTTCACGTTGCGCGACACGATGGTCTGCAAGGCCGTGATGATCTGCCCCGCGATCGTCACCGGATCAATCGTCTGGTAGGGGTGCGCGCCGTGACCGCCGCGGCCCGTAATCTGGATCTCGAAGCGGTCCGCCGCTGCCATCATCGGCCCCGGATTGATGCCGATCGTGCCGGGCCGCAAGCCAGGCCAGTTATGCAGCGCGTAGATCGCGTCGCACGGAAACGTGTCGAACAAGCCGTCCTCAAGCATGGCGCGCGCACCGCCGCGGCCCTCTTCGGCGGGTTGGAAGATCAGCACGGCCGTGCCGTCAAAATTGCGCGTCTGCGCCAAATACTTCGCCGCCCCGATCAACACCGCAGTGTGGCCGTCATGGCCGCAACCGTGCATCAGGCCGGGCTTGGTGGACTTGTGGCCGAAGTCGTTGTCTTCGGTCATGGGCAAGGCGTCCATGTCGGCACGCAGCCCGATCATGCGCCCGCTGTCGCAGCGCTTGCCGCGAATCACGCCTACCACGCCAGTCTTGCCGATGCCGCGATGCACCTCGATGCCCAGCGCCTCAAGCGCCCCGGCCACAATCCCGGAGGTCCGGACTTCCTCGAAGCCCAATTCGGGATGCGCATGCAAATCGCGCCGAAGCGCCGTCAATTCGTCATGAAAAAGGCGAATTGATTCCAAAGGAGATCGTGCGTACATAGGAGGTTACAGAATGACGTGAGAGGGGGGACAGTCTGTGCATTTTAGTTGCTACAGAGGATAAATGCCTTTGTCTTTACGAGAGAGACACGTTATGCTCCGGCCGCAGGACAATTTTTCCAACAGCCAGAGAAGGAGCGCCGCATTATGGCCACAACCTCCAAACCCGCGACCGCGCGCAAGCCGAACGCTGCATTCATGAAGCCCCTGACCCCCAGCGCCGAATTGGCCGCTGTCATCGGCTCGGAAGCCGTGCCGCGTACCGAGGTCACCAAGAAGATCTGGGAATACATCAAGAAGCACAACCTGCAAGATGCCAGCAACAAGCGCAACATCAACGCCGATGCCAAGCTGCGTCCGATCTTTGGCAAAGATCAGGTCACGATGTTCGAACTGACCAAACTGGTCAACGCACATCTGAAGTAAGCAGGCAAAGGGCGTACCCCGTACGTCCCTGCCTCTTGGATTGTCGCGACGCCCTGGCTCAGGCCGGGCTAGCACACCATCCTCTCGCGCAAGCCCCTCTTCTTTCGCGCAAGCTCCATTCCCCGCGCGATACCCTGCTCCACCTCCTGTGGACACGGCACATTCCCTGATCTGTTCCTGTCGATCCCATTTCGCTGATCGCTAGGCCTGGCGCGCCTCTTCGAGCAACCAGCCTCGAAATGCCGCAACCTCCGGACGCTGCGCGGACGACCGCCCATACACGATCCAATAGCTGTAATCGTTCGGTAAAGCGTGATCGAACAGCCGCACCAGACGCCCCGTTCGCACGTCATCCGCAGCCAGCATCAAGCGCCCCAACGCAACCCCTTGCCCGTCGATCGCAGCCTGCAATACCAACGCCGCATCGTTGAAAACAAGGCCCTGCGACAGGTCCAATGCCACGCCGGTATGCTGGCACCACTGCTGCCACGCCGCGCGCGGCTGATCATGCAAAAGCGCCACTTGCTTCAGGTCGTCAGGCTGCCTCAGCGCCGGCGGCCCGGCAGCCAATGCAGGGCTGCAGACCGGGCTCAAGAACTCGCGCGCAACCAAGTCCGCCTTCAGGCCAGGCCAACGCCCCAAGCCCGATCGGATGCCGATATCGAACGTGTCATCGCCGCTCCAAAGCTGCACCGAACTCGTCACCCGCAATTCCACGTCGGGATGCCTGGCGCGAAAAACCGGCAAGCGCGGCAACAACCAACGCGAAGCAAACGAAGGCAGTACCGAGATCCGTAATGGCCCCTCGCGCTTGTCGCGCACGCGCTCGGTCGCAGCGGCCATCTGATCGAAAACTTGCGACAGTTCCGCCAAATAGGCCGCGCCTTTTTGGGTCAGGCTCAACGCATGGCCCCGGCGCGTGAACATGGGGTGGCCCAGCCAGCGCTCCAGCTGGCGTACCTGATGGCTGATCGCAGCCTGCGTGACGCAGAGCTCAGCTGCGGCCAGCGTGAAGCTCATATGCCGCGCAGCGGCCTCAAAGGCGCGCAACGCGCCCAATGGTGGCAGACGACGCATGGTCTCGATTAGTTTAGTTTATCGAAGGCATGAGAATAGATCGTTTGGCCGCGCGCCGGAAGCGCTATCTACTACGACCTCGCCCGCACGCGGAAACACCTCGGCGAACAGCGGCAAGCACATTCAAAGGAAGCGGTAATGATCGGGTGGGAGAGTTGGATGGTTTTCCTGGGCTATGCCATTCCCATGATCATCAGCCCTGGGCCAGGCAACACACTATTGGCCACCGCCGGCGGCCGCTATGGAATAAAGGGCTCAGTGCCGTTCTGGATCGGCTTCGAAGCCGCCAACCTGGCGCTGTGCGCCCTCTACGGGTTCGGCCTGGGGGGCACGCTCCATGAGTACCCGCAACTCCATACTGTCCTGAAGTGGGCAGGCGCCGCCTATCTGCTCTACCTCGCCTGGGGTTTCTTCCGCGCCTCCGTGACGCCGGACAATTCCACGCGGCCGCAGAAGGCGATGGGCTTCCGGGACGGCTTCATCTGCGTCGCGCTGAACCCCAAAATCCATTCGATGATCGTGGTCATGTTCGCGCAATTCCTCGCGCCTGGCGCCAGCCTCTCCGCACAAGTCACGCAGTTAAGCGCCGCGTTCGTTGTCCTGGGCCTGTTCTGCCATTTTCCCTGGATCTATGGCGGCCAGGTCATCCTTGGACGGTTCAATACCCCACGCGCGGTACGGATCCAAGCCGCGATCTTCGGCGCCTCAATGCTCGCTGTCGCCGCCTACGTCGTGCTGACCTAGGCGCTGCCGTCATGGCCTGCGCTGGATCCACGGCAGCCAGGTCTTCCGGGGACGATTCAAGGGGCCACGTGCTCTACACATCCAAGCCGCGGTCTTCGCTCGTCTCAATGCTTATCGTGGCATCTGATGCCATCTTGGCGCCAGCCGTCGGCCCATCGCACTATCGCATCATGTCTTAGGCAACCATAGAAAGCACCCATGAAAAAGGCCGGCGATCTCGCCGGCCTTTTTGCCTGTTGCCTGAATTGCTTTCAGGTCACGCGTAAGTGGTGGGCGCCGCACCTTCCAGCAACGCCAGCCAACCCTTGATCAAGCGGTACAGGACCCACACGACGGTTGCGATCAGGCCGATCCAGCCAATGAAGATGTAGACGGCGATACCGCTGATGGCCAGCCACAACATGGCCCACCAGAACGTGCGTAGCATCCAGTCGAAGTGGGCAGCGTAAACCGTACCGGCCGCATCCGAGCGCTTCAGATACATCAGCACGACAGCGGCCAATGTCGCGATGCCCAGAATTCCACTCGTCAAAAAGCCCAAGGCGAACAAGCCGTAAGCCACGTGGGTCAACGTGCGCAGGTCCAACTTCGTACCGGGCACGGGGGTCTGGGTATCACTCACGATAACGCTCCAACGAATTGACTCGGTCAATCTTACCGCACAAAGCCCCACTGCCCACGGGCGTTGTTATTTGTGCACATTCAGCATTGGCGCGGCTTGCAGCCTGATTGACGACCCGCAATGGACTCCGGTTTGAAGGGAGTTGTCGCGGACGATCAGCGATCTGAAGGAGATATCTTGGCCGCGTGGTGCTCGTCATTGCCCAAAGACAAAGCCCCGCCGGGAACCGGCGGGGCTTTGCGGGATAAGAGCTTGACGATGACCTACTTTCACAGACGTCCGTCCACTATCATCGGCGCGAAGGCGTTTCACTGTCCTGTTCGGGATGGGAAGGAGTGGTACCACCTTGCTATGGTCGTCAAGCGTAACTGCTTGAGCGGTTGCCTGAAACTTCAACCGCTCGAATCTTGGCGTACTTCTTGGGTCTTGCCTGGCACTGCAACTGACCTCGGCTCCGCGCTTGCGCATTGCTCGGCGTCTTGCCTGGGTCTTGCT
>NZ_DBHKZA010000003.1:107397-144059 GCF_057314935.1 Achromobacter sp. | reverse complement strand
GCGGGCCAGCCGCCGGGGGGCGTTGAAACCGCTGGTCTGCTCACTGATGCTGATCGCGCCGGTTGCGCAGGCCGAAGCCGAAGCGGAATCCGAGCGCGCCAAGTCGCTGGCCCCCATTACCGTGTCCGCCAACCCGCTGGGGCTGGACCTGAACAGCACGACCTTGCCGGCCTCGGTGCTGGAAGGCGATGCCTTGATCGAGCAGCGCACCGGCACCTTGGGCGAAACCCTGAAGAACCTGCCCGGCGTCAACAGCGACACCTTCGGTGGCGGCGCAAGCCGGCCAGTGATCCGCGGCCAGACCGCGCCGCGGGTCAAAGTGCTGTCCGACGGCTCTGAAGTCATGGACGCGTCCAGCATTTCGCCCGACCACGCGGTGACGGTCGAGCCACTGCTGGCCGAGCGGATCGAAGTGCTGCGCGGCCCGGCGACGCTGCTGTACGGCGGCGGCGCGATCGGCGGCGTGGTGAACGTGGTGGACAAGAAGATTCCCACCGCGGTGCCGGAAAAGGGCATCGAGGCCGAAGCCGAACTGCGCGGCGCGACCGGCACCAAGGAACGTGCGGGGGCAGTCGGCATCACGGCGGGCGAAGGACAGTTCGCGGTGCGCGTTGAAGGGATGAAGCGGCGCACCAGCGACTACGACGTGCCCGATTGGCCCGGTGGCAAGCTGGAGGGTTCGTACAGCGAATCCACGCAGGGCTCTGTCGGCATGTCGTGGATCACCCCGCGCGGATACGTCGGCCTGGCCTTCACGCACCTGGAAAGCAAGTACGGCCTGCCCGGGCATAACCACGAATACGAAGGCTGCCATCCGCACGGCACGCACCTGCATTGTGGCGGGCACGATCACGGCCACGAAGAAGAAGGCCATGATCATGATCATGAGCACGAACATGGCGGCGTGCCGTACGTGAAGCTGCGCAGCAACCGCCTGGACCTGCGCGCGGAATACCAGGACCCGTTTGCCGGCTTCGAGAAGATCCGCGTGCGCGGCGGCCTGACCGACTACCAGCATGACGAGATCGAAGGCGGCCAAGTCGGTACCCGCTTCAAGAACAAGGGCTACGATCTGCGGGTCGAACTGCAGCACAAGCCGATCGCCGGCTGGCGCGGCGTGGTGGGCGTGCAGAACGCCTATAGCGATTTCCGCGCTGAAGGCGAGGAAGCCTTCCTGCCGCGCAGCAAGACGCGGTCCAACGGCCTGTTCGTGCTGGAGGAATACCAGCTGAACGATTGGCGCTTCGAAGTGGGCGCGCGCCAGGACTGGCAGCGCATCTCGCCGTCGGGCGGCGCCTCGCGCAGCAGCCTGTCGGGCACGTCGCTGTCGGCGGCTGCCATCTGGGACTTTGCGCCGCAGTATTCCGTGGCGCTGTCGTTGTCGCGCTCGCAACGGCTGCCCAATGCGCAGGAGCTGTATGCGGACGGCGTCCACCTGGCCACCAACACCTACGAACTGGGTAATGCAGACCTCAGCCGCGAGACCTCGCACAACATCGACCTGACCCTGCGCAAGCACTCGGGCGACACGACGTTCTCGGCCAGCGTGTTCCACAACCGCGTGAAGAACTACATCTACGCGAACACGCTCGACCGGTATGAGGACTTCCGGCTGATCGAATACACGCAGCGCGACGCGGAATTCACGGGTGTGGAAGGCGAACTGCGCCATCAGTTCACGCCAGTGTTCTCGGCGGCGGTGTTCGGCGACTACGTGCGCGGCAAGCTGACCGGCGGCGATGGCAATCTGCCGCGCATCCCGGCAGCGCGCGCGGGCGTGCGCGGCAACGTGACGTGGCAGCAGTGGTCGGGCGGCGTGGAATACGCGCGCGTGTTCTCGCAGAAGGACATCGCATCGTACGAAGACAGCACGCCGGGCTACAACCAGGTCAACGCCGTGGTCGCCTACCGCGGCCGTTACGGCGCAACCGGCTACGAAGTCTATCTGCGCGGCACCAACCTGTTGAACAAGCTGGCCTACAACCACGCCTCGTTCATCTCGTCGGTGGCGCCGCTGCCCGGGCGCAGCGTGCTGCTGGGCGTGCGCATGACGTACTGACAAGGCAGGGCGTCCGGCATGGACGCTTGCCGGAATACGGACGCCGGGGCCATGCGCCCCGGTGTTTTTTTGCTGCACTGCGGGCGCACAGCCTCTACGGGTAGACCCCGAGTCCGATCTTGTTGACGCCCGAACACGCCGTTCTTAGAATCAGATTTGTGATCACATATCAGAAATAGCGTCCGGCATCCGCCGGCACGCGGGCAGCGGCGAAGCAGGCATGACCCAACAACTATTCAGTGTTCGAGACAAGATCGTTTTGATTACCGGTGCCGCGGGCGGCATCGGCGCTGCGCTCAGCCGGGCTTTCGCCCAAGGCGGCGCGACGCTGGTGCTGGCCGACCTGGCGGGGGAAAAGCTGGACGCGCTGGCGTCCGAGCTGCGCGAATCCGGCGTGAAGACCGGAGCCATCGCGCTCAGCGTTGAAAACCGCGAGGCCTGCGCAGACGCGGTGGCCGATGTGGTGGCGCGGTATGGCGGCGTGGACGTGCTGGTCAACTGCGCCGGCGTCAATACGCGCATGCGGCCCGAGCTGTACGCGGAAGACGTGTGGGACCGCATCGTCGACATCAACCTAAAGGGCACGTTCAACATGTGCCAGGCCGTGCACGCGCCGATGAGTCTGCGCGGCAAGGGCAAGATCATCAACATCGGGTCGATCCTGGCGCTGGCGTCCAACGCAGTGACGGCGGCCTATTCCGCCAGCAAGGGCGGCGTGCTGCAGTTGACGCGTTCGCTGGCATGCGCCTGGGCGGCCGAAGGCATCACCGTCAACGTGATCCAGCCGGGCTGGATCGACACGGCGCTGTCGCGTCAGGCTCGGGTGGACATCCCCGGCCACGCCGAACGGGTGGTGGCCACCACGCCGCTGGGCCGCTGGGGCGAACCCGAAGACCTGATCGGCGCGACGCTGTTCCTGGCCAGCACCGCTTCCGACTTCGTGACGGGCGCAAGCCTGGTAGTGGACGGCGGCGTGACCGCGCACATCTGAACGGCAGGCTTGCGGCCCGTCAGAGGCCGGTCCCGCACAAGGAGAAGACATGCTTTTCGAGGACATCGGGCAGGCGACAGAAGCGCGCACGCTGGTAGTGGAAGACAGCGACTGGGCGCAGCTGACGCGCGCCGAGGCCATGCGGTTGACGACCTTGTTCCTGACGGCGCGCCGCTTCGAGGAAAAGATCCTGCAACTTGACAAGCTGAACCTGGTGCACGGGCCGGCGCATTCCAGCATCGGCCAGGAAGGCGGCGCGGCGGGCTGCATCGCGGCGCTGCCCGTCGATACGCTGATGAACGGCACGCACCGCGCGCATCACCAGTGCGTCGCCAAGGCGGTCAATGCGCTGTATGACGACGGCTTCGACCCGGCCGCCAGCGGGCTCACCCCGCGCATGCGCCAGGAGATCCAGGGCCTGATGCACGAGATCCTGGGTTTGAAGGACGGCTGGACGGGCGGGCGCGGCGGCTCCATGCACCTGCGCCGCGCCGACCTGGGCATCATGGGCACCAACGCCATCGTCGCCGGCGGCATCCCCATCGCCTGCGGCCATGCGTTCGCGGAAAAGCAGCGCGCATCGGGCAAGCTGATGGTCACGTTCTTCGGCGACGGCGCGGTGCATCAGGGCGCCACGCACGAAGCCATGAACCTGGCGGCGCTGTACGGCCTGCCCATGATCTTCTTCCTGGAGAACAACAAGTACGCGGTGTCGATGAGCGTGGAGCAATCCACGTTCCAGACCGAACTGCTGACCCGGCCGCAGGCGCATGGCATCGCCGCCGTCAAGGTGGACGGGATGAACCCGTTCGCCGTCTGGCTGGCCACGCGCTGGGCGCAGGCGCATATCCAGCGCGAAGGGCGGCCCGCCTTCATCCTGGCCGAGGTCTACCGCTACTACCACCAAAGCTCGTCGATTCCCGGCAGCGCCTTCGGTTACCGCACGCGCGATGAAGAAAACGCCTGGAAGGCGCGCGATCCCTGGCTGTTCCTGCAGCGCGAATTGCCCGCGCGCGGCATCCTGGACGCCGATACGCTGGCCGCCATCGACGCCACCGTCACCGACGCCGTGGAAGCGGCCGCGGACTCCTGCGTGGAAGGCACAGGCTCCGCCGCCCGCATCCGCGCCGAACTCTGGCCGGCCGCGGCAAGCGTGGACGACCATCTGAACAGCGACATGCGCGAATTCGACGGCGCGCGCTTTGCCGAGGCCGAAGACTTCGATGCCGACGACATGGAAAGCCTGTCCTACATCGAAGCCATGTCGCGCACGATGGGCGCGCGCATGGCCGAAGACGACCGCATCTACGTGTTCGGCGAAGACGTGGCCAACATGGGCGGCGGCACGGTCGGCGCCACGCGCGGGTTGACGGACACCTACGCGGGCCGCCTGGTCAACACCCCGATCACTGAAAACGGCTTCTGCGGCCTGGCCACGGGCGCGGCGCTGTCGGGCCTGCGGCCGGTGGTTGAATTGATGTACAGCGATTTCTTCCTGGTCGCCGGCGACCAGCTGCTGAACCAGGCGGGAAAGATCCGCCACCTGTTCAATGGCACGGCCAGCGTGCCGCTGGTGCTGCGCACGCGCATCCCGGGTGCCGAGGGCTACGGTTCGCAGCACTCCATGGACCCGGCCGGCGTGTTCGCGCTGTTTCCGGGGTGGCGCATCGTGGCGCCGTCCAACGCGTTCGATTATGTGGGCCTGATGAATTCCGCGCTGCGCTGCCAGGACCCGGTGCTGGTGATCGAACCGCAGGAACTGCACAAGCACAAGACGCTGGTGCCGAAGGACCTGGACTACTGCATCCCCATCGGACGCGCCAAGCGCGTGCAGGAAGGCGACCAGATCACGCTGCTGGCTACGCTCAGCATGGTGGAACGCTGCCAGCAGATCGCCCGCGAAACCGGCGTGCGCGCCGACATCATCGACCTGCGCACGCTGTCGCAGCGCGATATCGACTACGACACCATCGGCCGTTCGGTCATGAAGACGGGCCGCGTCGCGATCGTCGAACAGACCACGCGCGGCGCCAGCCTGGGCGCGCTGATCGCCGACGAGATCCAGCGCCGCTATTTCGACTATCTGGACCAGCCGGTGCAACGCGTGACGGGCCGCTGGGCGCCGCCCACGGTGTCGCAGGCGCTGGAACGCGCGGCGCTGGCGGATGAAGACGACCTGCGCGCCCTGATCGCCGGCATGCTGCGCGACAGCGCGCTGGACAACACCCAAGGAAACGTCCATGCCCTGCGCGCTTGAAGGCAAGACCATCCTGATCACGGGCGCGGCCGGCGGCATCGGCAGCGAAACCGCGCGTGTCTGCGCCGAGCAGGGCGCCGCGCTGGTGCTGGCCGACCGCGACGCGCCCGAGGCGCTGGCCGCCGAACTGCGCGCGCTGGGCGCCACGGCGCGGGCGATCGCGTTCGACGTGACCGACCGCGCCGCGGCGGAAGCTGCCGTCCGAAGCATCGACAGGCTGGACGCGCTGGTGGCCAACGCGGGCTATTGTCCCTGGGACGACTGGAACGCCGATGGCTGGGATGACGTGTTCCGGCAGGTCATCGACATCAACTTGCTGGGCGTCATGCACCTGACCCGCGCAGCGCTGGCCAAGATGGCGCCGCAGGGCGCTGGCAGCATGGTGCTGGTGTCGTCGGTGGCGGCGCGCATGGGCGGCCTGGCGGCCAGCCCCCACTACGTGGCGGCCAAGGGCGGCACGCATGCCTTCGTGAAATGGCTGGCGCGCAAGGGGGCGGAGTCGGGCATCACCGTCAACAGCGTGGCGCCGGGGGCGACCGCCACCGCCATGGTGCAAGGCGCGGCCCTGGATGCGAATAGAATTCCCCTGCGACGCATGGCCCAGCCCCGCGAGATCGCCTTGCCCATCGCCTTTTTATGTTCGGATGGCGCAAGCTACATTTGCGGCGCCACGCTGGATGTGAACGGTGGCGTCTACATGAACTAGGCGCAAGAAAATGGACAACAGCATCCTGGAAGGCCTGCTGGACAAGCAGGAACGCGTGACCGTCGCGGACCAGATCTATCAACAGACGCGCCAGCTCCTGATGAGCGGCGCGGTGCCGCCCGGCGAAAAGATCACTTTGCGCGGCCTGGCCGCGGCCTTGAACACCAGCCCGATGCCGGTGCGCGAAGCCGTGAACAAGCTGGTGGCCGAAGGCGCGCTGGAAATGCTGCCCAGCCGCGGCTTGCGTGTCCCGAAACCCAGCCTGCCGAAGTTCCGCGAGATCGTGCGCATCCGGTGCTGTCTGGAAGGGTTCGCCGCGGCCGAGGCCGTCAAGGTGATCAACGATGAAACCGTGGCGCGCATCGAACGCCACGCCCACGAATTCGACAAGTTGGGGCATCAGCGCAAGATCGACACCTTGAAGACGATCGAAGCGAACCGCAACCTGCATTTCACGCTGTATGAAGCGGCGGCGATGCCGCTGCTGGTCACGATGATCGAGAACATCTGGCTGCAAATCGCGCCCCTGTTCTCGCTCAGCATGAGCAGCAAGGATCGGAAGTCGGAAAGCTGGGAATCGTTCAGTCACCATGACGCGCTGCTGGCAGCGCTGCGGCGTCGCGACGCCGATGGCGCGCGCGACGCGGTGGTGGCGGACATTTCCGATGCGGCGGCTTATATCGAGAAGACGGGCAATTTGGCCATCACCTGAAGCGAGTGAGACATGGATATCGAAGTCGTGATGCCCGCGATCGGCGCGGGCACGACAGAGGGCAGGATTCTCCAGTGGTTGAAGCAGTCCGGCGACACCGTGAAGGTGGGCGATATCCTGGCCGAAATCGAAACGGACAAGGCGGTCATTGAGCTGGAGGCCGTGGACAGCGGCGTGCTGGATCGCATCCATGTCGAAGCGGGTGACACCGCCGTGCCGGTGGGCGACGTCATTGCGACCTTGCTGCCCCGGCAAGACACGCGCGGCGAGGCGCCTGCCCCCCTTGTTGAACCGGCCGCGCCCATGCCGGCCATGCCGACGCCGGCCGCAGCGGCCACTGCGCCGCCTGCCACCGCCGTCGAACCGCCCGCGCACCGGCTCTTCGCCAGCCCGTCGGCGCGCCGGATGGCCCGCATCATGGGCGTGGACCTGCAGGCGCTGACCGGCAGCGGCCCGAATGGCCGGATCGTGCGCGTGGACATCGAACAGGCTGCGCAGGATCGTCCCGCGGCGGCTGTCCGGCCGGTAGCAAAGGCGCCGGCTCCAGCCCAAGGCGCATTGACGCCGCATACCCCGATGCGCGCCACGATCGCGCGCCGGCTGGCGCAGTCCAAGCAGCAGATTCCCCACTTCTACCTGACCGTGGACTGCCGCATGGACGTGATGATGGCGGCGCGCCAGTCACTGAACGACCATGCGCAGGCAAGCCCCGATCCCGTCCGCTATTCCCTGAACGACCTGCTGCTGCTGGCGGTGGCCCGCGCCGTGGCGCGCGTGCCTGAGATCAACGCGCAATGGACCGACGAGGGCGTGCTGCGCCAGGACCAGGTCGACCTGAGCGTCGCGGTGGCGCTGGAGACGGGCCTGATCACGCCTATCCTGCGCGATGCCGGCCGCATGGGGTTGCGCGAACTCTCGGCGCAGGTCAGGCAGTTGGCGGATCAGGCGCGCAGCGGCCGGCTGCGGCCCGACCAATACGAAGGCGGCAGCCTGACGGTATCGAATCTGGGCATGCATGGCGTGAAGTCGTTCGCGGCGATCATCAATCCGCCGCAATCGGCCATCCTTGCTGCTGGCGCGGTGACGCGTCAACCGGTCGTGGACGGCGACGCGCTGGCCATCGGCCACGTCATGAGCCTGACGCTGTCCGCCGACCACCGCGTGGTCGACGGTGCGCTGGGCGCACGGTTCCTGAAGGAAGTCCGGCATTTTATCGAGCATCCCATCGAATTGATTCTCTAGCGGGTTGAGTGGAAAGGTTGTTCTAGTCAGTCCACATCAGCAGCGCGCAGGGTGGACCGCGAACGGCGCACAGACCGATGGCGGCGGTAAGTCGAAGCACCATTACATAAAGTCTGGAGACAAAGCAATGAACAAGCAGAATCCGCTGACGCGCCTCGCGTTGGCTGCCGCCTTGGCAATGGCCTCGCAGGGCGCCTGGGCACAAAGCGAAATCAAGATCGGATACAACAGCGACATGTCCGCCAGCGGCTCGGCCGACTTCGGCGTGTCGGCGCTGTCGGGCGCGCGGCAGGCCGCCGAAGAGATCAACGCCGCGGGCGGCGTGCTGGGCAAGAAGATCGTCATCGTGCCGCGCGACGACGTGGGCTCGCCGCCCAAGTCCATCCAGAACGCCAACGAACTGGTGGACAACGAGAAGGTCGTCGCGATGCTGGGCGGCGTGAACTCGGGCAACATGCTGGCCTGGCTGCATATCGTGCAGCAGAAGAGGATCCCGACCATCTCGCCGTCGGCGACCGCCACCGAGATCACCAACCGCTACAGCAAGGAGCCGGCCAACTACATCTTCCGCGTATCGATGCGGGACCTGGACCAGATCACGCTGTTGGCCGCGTATGCGGCGCGCGCCACGCAGAACAAGAAGGTCGCCATCATCGCCGACACGACGGGCTACGGGCAGCAGGGCGCGAAAGACGCGGCCGCCGTGCTGCAGCTGCATGGCATCACGCCGGTGGCCAACGAGAAGTTCGGTCCGAAGGATACGGACATGAGCTCGCAGCTGAACAAGATCAAGGCGGCGGGCGCGGATACGCTGATCGTCTACGCGCTGGCGGATTCCAACGGCCATCTGATGCGCAGCCAGGAGAAGATCGGCTACTACCCCACCACGCTGGGTTCATGGTCCAACCTCAGCCCCCCGTTCCTGCGCATCGCGGGGCCGGAACTGGCCAAGAAGATGATCTTCTCGGCGTCCATCACGCAGGACTCCACGCCGCAGTCCAAGGCGCTGTACGACACCATCATGAAGAAGGAGGGCAAGCTGCCCACCTACGTGTTCGCGGCGCATGCCTATGACTCGGTGAAGATCCTGGCCGCGGCCATGACGCAGGCCAAATCCACCGACGGCGAAAAGGTCCAGCAGGCGCTTGAGAACCTGGGCCCGGTGGATGGCGTGATCAAGCGCTATGAACCCGCGTTCACCAAGGCCAACCACGAGGCGCTGTCGTACAAGGACTTCCGCCTGGTGCGCTGGATCGACGGCAAGGTGGTGTCGGTGGACGACGCCGTCACGCAAGCCATCAAGCCCGAAGACCTGAAGCAATAGGCAGGCTCGCGGCCGGGCCGGCTAGGCCTGGCCGCGGCTCAGGTGGTTGACGAAGAGCTTGGCCGCGGTGGGCAGCGAATCGAACGAGCGCACGCAGATCTGGATCTTGCGGCGCGCCCACGGTTCGGCCAGCGGGATGATGCGCAGGTCGAACATGACCGAGTAGCGGCGCGCGATGTCCAGCGGCAGCACGCCGATGCCCAGCCCCGAGTTCACCATGAAGCACAGCGCGTCGAAGCCCGTGACCTGCACCTTGAGCCGGATGGTGCGCTTTTCGTCGCTGGCGGCGTTGGACAGGATGCGGTTGATGGCGCTGCCGCGGTGCAGGCCAATGAAGTCGTGCTCCAGCGCGTCGGCGAAGCGGAAGCCGGGCTTGTCGCGCAAGGGGTGGTCGGCGGGCACGACCAGCGCCAGCGTGTCTTCGCGGTAGGGGTGGATCTCGACGTCGTCGTCGGGCGCGTCGCCGGAAAAGATGCCGACGTCCGCCGCGTTCTCGGCCACCGACTTGATGATGGTGGACGTGATCTTCTCTTCCAGGTCCACCTGCACATTGGGGTAGTCGTTCAGGAACAGCTTGATGTCTTGCGGCAGGAACTGCGTGATGGCGGAGATGTTGGCATAGACGCGGATGAAGCCGCGCAGGCCGCGCGAGTAGTCGCGCATCTGCACGGCGATCTCGTCCAGTTCGTGCAGGGCGCGCCGCGCCATGGTGGACAGCGCGATGCCGGCCGGGGTGGGGCGGATGCCCTTGTTGGTGCGGATCAGCAGCCGGATCTTCAGGTTTTCTTCCAACTCGCTGATGCGCTTGCTGATGGCGGCCGCGGCGATGTGCTCGTGTTCGGCCGCCGCCGCGATGGTGCCTTGTTCGACCACGCTGATGAAAAGCTTGAGGGAGGTGGGGTCTAAACGCATGGCGGCAGGCGAAGGCGGCAAGGGAGCGGCCATTGTAGCGAGCCGCGGGCTTGCCATCGCGTTTGGCGATGGCGGCATCGTTAATGACTGCTATTGGGGACGGCAAGCCCGTTGCTATTCTCCCCAAAAATAGCGACCGGCCCGCCTGTTTGAGCGGACGGCGCAAGAAGGATGGATGGAGCGCAAAGCAATGAATCTGCAGAATAGCCAGCTGCTGCGGCAGCAGGCGTACATCGGCGGCGCCTGGTGCGACGCCGACAACCGGGCCACCATCACGGTGCGCAACCCCTTCGATGCCAGCCCGCTGGGGACGGTCCCGAATCTGGGTCAGGCCGAAACCGCGCGTGCCATCGCGGCTGCCGATGCCGCGCTGCCGGCATGGCGGGCCAAGACGGGCAAGGAGCGCGGCGCTATCCTGCGCCGCTGGCACGCCCTGATCGAGGCCAACAGCGACGACCTTGCCCTGCTGCTGACGCTGGAGCAAGGCAAGCCGCTGGCCGAGGCCCGCGGCGAACTGAACTACGCGTTGTCGTTCGTGGAATGGTTTGCCGAGGAAGCCAAGCGCGTCTATGGCGACGTGCTGCCCCATACCCGCGGCGACCAGCGCATGCTGGCCATCCGCCAGCCGGTCGGCGTGTGCGCGGCCATCATCGCGTGGAATTTTCCGTCGGCGCTCGTCACGCGCAAGGTCAGCCCGGCGCTGGCCGCCGGCTGCACCGTCGTGCTCAAGCCCTCTGAATTGACGCCGTTCACCGCGCTGGCGCTGGCCTGGCTGGGCGAGCAGGCAGGCATCCCCCCTGGCGTGCTGAACGTGGTCATTGGCGACCCGGCCCCCATCGGCGCGGAACTGACGCAGAACCCCACGGTACGCAAGCTGACCTTCACCGGGTCGACGCAGACGGGACGTCTGCTGATGCAGCAAAGCGCGTCCAACATCAAGAAGCTGTCGCTGGAATTGGGCGGCAACGCGCCTTTCATCGTGTTCGAAGACGCGGACCTGGACGAGGCGGTGCAGGGGCTGGTGCTGTCCAAGTTCCGCAATGCCGGCCAGACCTGCGTCTGCGCCAACCGCGTCTACGTGCACGCCAGCGTGGCGGACGCGTTCAACGAGAAGCTGCTGGCCGAGATCCGCCGCATGAAAGTGGGCGGCGGGTTGGAAGACGGCGTGACGCAAGGCCCGCTGATCGACCAGCGCGCCGTGGACAAGGTAACGCGCCTGGTGGCGGATGCCACCGCGCACGGCGCCACGCTGCTGGCGGGCGGCAAGCTGCGCCAGGCCGGCACCCTACTGTACGAGCCGACGCTGCTGACGGGCATCACCGACGCCATGGAATTGGCGCACGAAGAGATCTTCGGCCCGGTGGTGGGCATCAGCACGTTCGATTCCGAAGCCGCAGTCCTGGCGCGCGCCAACGACAGCGCCTCCGGCCTGGCCGCCTATTTCTACACGGCCAACCTGGAACGCGTCTGGCGCATGATGGAAGGGCTGGAATACGGCATCGTGGGTGTCAACACCGGCGCGGTCTCCAACGAGGTCGGCCCGTTCGGCGGCATCAAGGAATCGGGCGTGGGCCGCGAAGGCTCGAAGTACGGCATCGAAGAGTTCCTCGAAATCAAGTACGTGTGCCTGGCCGGCAAGTCGTTCAACGCGCCGCGCTAACCCCTACGGAACCCCGACATGAGCCAAGCCCAGCAAGCGTCCCTGCGGGATGCCGACGCGTTCGATTATGTGATCGTCGGATCCGGCGCGGCCGGATCCATCCTGGCCAACCGCCTGTCCGCCGACGGCGCGACCGTTTGCGTGCTGGAGGCCGGCCCGCCGGACAACAGTCCGTTCCTGCACATCCCGGCCGGCTTCATCAAGGCCGTGTTCAACAAGAAATACGCCTGGCAGTTCTCAAGCGAAGGCACGACGCAGACCAACGGCCGGCGTGTTCCTATCCCGCAGGGCCGCACGCTGGGCGGTTCCACGTCCATCAACGGCCTGGTCTACAACCGCGGCCAGGCGGCCGACTTCGACCACTGGGCCAGCCTGGGCAACCCCGGCTGGGCCTATGCGGACGTGCTGCCGTACTTCAAGTCGATGGAGCGTCGGGCAGGTGGCGACGACCGGTATCGCGGCCGCCAGGGCGAACTTCCCGTCACCGACATCGACTGGATCCACCCGCTTTGCGAGGCCTTCATTGCGGGCGCCGTAGAGCAAGGCCTTCCGCGCAACCCCGATTACAACGGCGCCGACCAGGCGGGCGTGGGCTATTTCCAGCGCACCATCAGCAACGGCTGGCGCATGAGCACGGCCAAGTGCTTCCTGAAGCCTGCGATGGCGCGCAAGAATCTGGACGTGCGCACCTATGCGCAGGCCACCCGCGTGCTGTTCGACGGCGCGCGCGCCGTTGGCGTGGCCTATTGCCACCCCGCGCATCCCGCCCGGGTGCGCGCCGTGCGCGCCAAGCGCGAGGTCATCGTGGCCTGCGGCGCGATCAACACGCCCAAGCTGCTGCAGCTGTCCGGCCTGGGGCCGGCAGAGCTGCTGCGCGAGCACGGCATCCCTGTGGTGTGCGACCTGCCGGGCGTGGGCGAAAACCTGAGCGACCACTATTCCGTGCGCATCGTGGCGCGCGTGAAGAACAGCCAGACCATGAATGAACTGGTCAAAGGCCTGAACCTGGCCGGCCAGATCAGTCGTTGGCTGTTCAAGCGGCCCAGCATCATGGCGCTCAGCCCGTCGCTGCTGCACTATTTCTGGAAATCGCGCCCGGAACTGACCGCGCCCGACCTGCAGGGCGTGTTCACGCCCGCCAGCTACAAGGAAGGCTACGTCGGCGTGCTGGACGATTTTCCCGGCATGACGGCGGGCGTCTGGCAGCACCGCCCGGACAGCCGCGGCCAGGTCCGCATCCGCTCGGCCGACCCGCTGCAAGACCCCGTGATCCTGGCCAACTACCTGGCGGACGAACGCGATCAGCAGACGCTTGTGCGCGGCATCCGCCTGGCCCGCCGGCTGCTGCAGTCGCAGGCGCTGGCGCCGTACTTCGACAGCGAGGCGCTGCCGGGCCCGCTGTGCGAATCGGATTCCGAACTGCTGGACTTCGCGCGCCGCTTCGGCGTGTCGTCCTATCACGTCAACGGCACGGCCCGCATGGGCCCGGCGGACGACAAATACGCCGTGGTGGATGCGCAGCTGCGCGTGCACGGCGTGCAGAACCTGCGCGTGATCGATTCGTCGGTCATGCCCGCCATGCCGTCGGCGAACATTTGCGCCGCCACGATGATGATCGGCAACAAGGCCGCCGACCTGATCAGGAATTCCTGAAAACCCAAGATGCGGTCACTCGAGTGACCCGTTAGGAGACAACGTGTACACCAAGCATTTCCCCAAGATCATGAAGACCTTGCTGCTGTCGGCGGCGCTTGCGGGCGCCAGCGGCGCCGCGCTTGCCGATGACATCAAGATCGGCTTCAACAGCGACATGTCGGCCACCGGGTCGGCGGACTTCGGCATTTCGGCCCTGGCCGGCGCGCGCCAGGCCGCGGACGACCTGAACGCCGCAGGCGGCGTGCTGGGCAAGAAGGTCGTCATCGTCGAACGCGACGACGTCGGCGCCCCGCCCAAGGCGATTCAGAACACCAACGAACTGGTCGACAACGTCAAGGTCAACGCCATGCTGGGCGGCGTGAACTCCGGCAACATGCTGGCCTGGCTGCACATCGTGCAGCAAAAGAAGATCCCGACCATCTCGCCGGTGGCGACCGCCACCGACATCACCGGCCGCTACGCGAAGTCGCCGCCGAACTACGTGTTCCGCGTGTCCATGCGCGACCGCGACCAGATCGCGCTGCTGGCGGCCTACGCGGCGCGCGCCAGCAAATCGGGCAAGGTGGCGATCATCGCGGATACCACCGGCTACGGCCAGCAAGGCGCAAAGGACGCGCTGGAGATCCTGGCGCTGCACAAGATCACCCCGGTCGCCAACGAGAAGTTCGGTCCCAAGGACACGGACATGAGCTCGCAGCTGAACAAGATCAAGGCCTCGGGCGCGGACACGCTGATCGTCTATGCGCTGGCCGACTCCAACGCGCACGTCATGCGCAGCCTGGAGAAGATCAACTATTTCCCGACGACGCTCGCGTCCTGGGCCAACCTGAGCTCGCCGTTCCTGCGCATTGCCGGCCCCGAGCTGGCGGGCAAGATGATCTTCACCGCGTCGATCACCGAAGATTCATCCAAGGAATCCAAGGCGCTGTACGACACGCTGATGAAGCGCGACGGCCGTGTGCCGACCTACGTGATGGCCGCGCAGGCCTATGACTCGGTCAAGCTGATCGCCGCCGCCATGGAGCAGGCCAAGTCCACCGATGGCGCCGCCGTGCAAGCTGCCCTGGAGCAGCTGTCGCAGGCGCAAGGCGTGATCAAGGCCTATCAGAAGCCGTTCTCGACGGACAACCACGAGGCCCTGTCGGTCAAGGACTTCCGCCTGGTGCGCTGGATCGACGGCAAGGTCGCGACGGTTGACGATGAGGTCACCCGCGCCATCAAGCCCGAAGACCTGAAGCTGTAAACGGCAGGAAAGCGGGACATCAAGGATCTCTCCCCTGCGGCGCGAGCGCGGCGGGGGAGTCGTCAAAAGGGGGCCTTCAGCATGCAAATACTACAAGCCATATTGAGTGGATTGGCCATGGGCAGCGTCTATGCCCTGGTCGCGTTCGGTTTCAGCATCACCTACACCACGACCAAGACGTTCAACTTCGGCCAGGGCGCGTTCCTGGCCCTGGCCAGCCTGATCGGCATCAGCGCGATCCTGCTGGTCACCCAAGGCAAGCTGATCGGCTTTCCCAGCCCCGAGGACGTGACCTGGGGGTCGTTCCTGTTCGCGCTGCTGGCGGCCATGCTGGTCCTGGGCCTCTTGGGATTCGTGCTGTACATCACCGCCATCAAGCACTTCGTGGGCGAAGCGGGACTGTCATGGGTGATGAGCACGATCGGCTTCGGCATCATCATCCAGAACCTGGCGCTGCTGATCTGGGGCCCGGCCCCGATCGCGGTGGCGTCTCCGCTGGGTGAAGGCATCATCACGATCTTCGGCACCGGCGTGCGTCCCCAGGAAATCCTGGTGTTCTGCACCACGCTCGTCCTGATGATCGTGTTCGACTGGGCGCTGCACAAGACCAAGATGGGCAAGGCGGTGCGCGCGGTGGCGTTCAGCAAGTCCACCGCCAGCCTGATGGGCATCAACGCCAACGCCGTGGCGGTGGCGGTATTCGTCATCAGCTCGGCGCTGGCGGCCATTGCCGGCGTGATGATCGCGCCGATCGCGACCGCCTCCGTGTTCGTGGGCACGCTGCTGTCGCTCAAGGCGTTTTCGGCCGCCATCCTGGGCGGGCTCGAGAACCCGCGCGGCTGCATCTTCGGCGGCTTCCTGATCGGGCTGCTGGAATCGCTGATCGGCCTCTGGTATTCGAACCTGCGCGAGATCGCCGTGTTCGCGCTGATCATCGTCGTGCTGTATTTCCGCCCGGCCGGCATCCTGGGCCGCGTGCACGCGGAGAAGGTGTGAACATGTCAAAACTCCTCATTCCGCTTGTCATCGCCGCCCTGGCCGTGGGCTTCGCCTATTCGGGGCTGAACGATTTCTACCTGCTGATCCTGTTCAACATCGGGGTCTATTACATCGCCGCCACCGGCTTCAACATCCTGGTCGGCCAGACCGGGCAGAAGTCGCTGGGCCATGCCGGCCTGTTCGGCGTGGGCGCCTACACCGTGGCGCTGTTGACCGTGAACTACCAGGTCAATCCGTGGCTGGCGCTGCTGTGCGCGGCGGGCGTGTCGGCCATCTTCGGCGTGGCCATCGCCATCCCGGCGCTGAAGGTCAAAGGGCCGAGCCTGGCCATGGTCACCATCGCCTTCGGCCTGCTGATCGAAAAGATCGTGTCCGAATGGACCGACGTGTTCAAGGGCCAGGAAGGCTTCTACGGCATCACGGGACTGACCTTCAATGGCGCGACGCTGGACAGCCGCCAGTGGGTGGTCGTGGTGGTGCTGGTGGGCCTGGCGTTGCACGCGATGACGTCGCTGCTGCTGAACGGGCGCTTCGGCCGCGGCTTCGCTGCCGTGCGCACTTCAGAAATCGCCGCGGAAAGCGTGGGCATCAGCGTCTACCGCTTCAAGATCCTGGCGTTCGCGATCAGCGCCATCACCTGCGGCATCGCGGGCGGGCTGGTCGCGCAGCAGAACCAGTACATCAACTCGGACTTCGTCAATTTCAACCTGTCGGTGTTCTTCCTGGTGCTGGTGCTGTTCGGCGGCCGCACGCCGGTCGGTTCGTTCCTGGGTGCGGTGGTGCTGACGGTGCTGGACGCCATGCTGGCGCGCTGGCCCGAAGTGCAGCATTTCGCCTATGGCCTGATCCTGCTGTTTGCGCTGTACGCCATGCCGGAAGGGCTGGCCGGTTTGCTGCGCCGCGTCTTGCCGCAACGCGGCCAGCGCGACGCCTTGGCGCGCAGCACGAACGCTGTCGAATGGACGCCCAAGCGCGCCGCGCCGCCCGCCAAGCCCGGCCAGGGCCGGGCCGCGCCCGAGTTCCTGGAGGTGAAGGACCTGTACAAGGCCTTCGGCGGCGTGGTCCCCACCAACAAAGTGTCGTTTTCGCTGGCGCAAGGCTCGATCGTGTCGCTGATCGGGCCCAACGGCGCGGGCAAGACCACGACGTTGAACCTGTTGTCCGGACTGGTTGCGCCGGACGCGGGCAGCATCCGCTTCAAGAACAAGCAGATGGTGGGCCTGTCGGCCAACGAGATCGCGGCCTCCGGCATCGGCCGCACGTTCCAGAACCTGAAGCTCTTCGACGGCCTGACGGCGCTCGAGAACGTGATGGTGGGGTTCTATCGGGTCCAGCAATCCGGCTTCATCTCGAACCTGCTGGGGCTGCCGGCCAGCCTGGCCGAAGAGCGGCGCATGCGCCAGGAGGCGTTCGCCATCCTGAAGTTCTTCGATCTGGACCGCTATGCGGACGATGCCGCCAACAGCTTGCCCTACGGGTTGCAGCGTCGGTTGGAGATCGCCCGCGCGGTGGCCGCCATGCCCGACCTGCTGCTGCTGGACGAACCCGCGGCAGGCCTGAACCCGGCCGAGACCGACCAGCTGACCGACCTGATCGTCAAGCTCAAGGGCATGGGCCTGACCATCCTGCTGATCGAACACCACATGGACCTGGTCATGGCGATTTCGGACCACATTGTCGTGCTGGACTACGGCGTGAAGATCGCCTCCGGCCTGCCGAACCACATTCAGGAGAACCCGAAAGTGATCGAAGCCTACCTGGGCGCGCCCGCATAGGAGACCACCATGAGCCGATTACTGGATATCAAGGACCTGGCGGTCAGCTACGGCGCCGTCAACGCGTTGAAGCGGGTGTCGCTGCATGTGGACACGAACGAGATCGTGACCATCATCGGCGGCAATGGCGCCGGCAAGAGCACGATGATGCGCGCCCTGTCGGGCATCGAGAAGTCCACGGGGTCCATCGCGTTCGCCGGGCAGGACCTGGGCGGCGTCAGCGCGCACAAGCGCGTGGGGCTGGGCATCGCCCACGTGCCGGAAGGCCGGCAGGTGTTCCCGGACCAGACCGTGTTCGACAACCTGATGCTGGGCGCCTTCCTGCGCAAAGAGCCGCCGGCCGAACTGGCCGGCGAGATCGAGCGCTGCTTCGCGATGTTCCCGCGCCTGAAAGAGCGCCGGGACCAGTACGCGGGCACGCTGTCGGGCGGCGAACAGCAGATGCTGGCCATCTGCCGCGCGCTGATGAGCAAGCCGCGCATCCTGATGCTGGACGAGCCGTCCCTGGGCCTGGCGCCGCTGATCGTGGCCGAGATCTTCAAGATCATCAAGTCGTTGAAGGAACGCGGCATGACGATCCTGCTGGTCGAGCAGATGGCCAATCAGGCGCTGGCGATCTCGGACCGCGCGTATGTGCTGGAGGTGGGCTCCATCGTGATGGAGGGCACCGGCCAGGAATTGTTGGCCAGCGAGCGCGTGCGCGAGGCCTATCTGGGAAAACACAAGAGCTGACGAGGCAATCATGTCATCCAAACCATTGAGCGGGATCCGTGTGCTGGAGTTGGGCCAGCTGATCGCCGGGCCGTTCGCCGCCAAGATGCTGGGCGAGTTCGGCGCCGAGGTGATCAAGATCGAGCCGCCCGGCAAGGGCGACCCCCTGCGCAACTGGCGCCTGATCCACGACGGCACGTCCGTCTGGTGGCAGGTGCAGTCGCGCAACAAGAAGTCGGTCAGCCTGGACCTGCGCCAGCCCGAGGCGCAGGACTTGATCCGCGCCCTGGTCAAGGACATCGACGTCGTGGTCGAGAACTTCAAGCCGGGCACGATGGAAGGCTGGGGCCTGGGTTGGGAGGACCTGCGCGCCATCAATCCGCGCCTGGTGATGTTGCGCGTGTCCGGCTATGGGCAGACCGGCCCATACCGCGACCTGCCCGGTTTCGGCGCCATCGGCGAAGCCATGGGCGGCCTGCGCCACCTGAGCGGCGAGCCGGACCGCACGCCCGTGCGCGTGGGCATCTCCATCGGGGATTCGCTGTCGGCGCTGCATGGCGTCATCGGCATCCTGCTGGCGCTGCGTGCGCGCGACCAGAACGGGCAGGGCCAGATGATCGACGTGGCGCTGTACGAATCCGTCTTCAACATGATGGAGAGCCTGTTGCCGGAATACGCGGTGTTCGGCGAAGTGCGCCAACCGGCGGGCAGCAGCCTGCCGGGCATCGCGCCCAGCAACGCGTATCGCTGCCAGGACAACAAGTACGTGCTGGTGGCCGGCAACGGCGACAGCATCTTCAAGCGCCTGATGGGCGTGATCGGCCGTCCAGACCTGGCCGATGCGCCGGAGCTGGCCAATAATGCCGGCCGCGTGAAACACGTGGTGATGCTGGATGACGCCATTTCGCAATGGACGGGCCAGCACCCGCTGGACGAGGTCCTCGTCCGCCTGAACGAAGGGCAGATTCCGGCCGGCAAGATCTACGACGTGGCCGACATCGCCACCGATCCGCACTACCAGGCCCGCGGCATGATCCTGGACGGCGCGCTGCCCGACGGCACGCCGATCAAGCTGCCGGGCATCGTGCCCAAGCTGTCGGAGACGCCGGGCGAGGTGCGCAGCGCCGCGCCCGCCCTGGGCCAGGACACGGACGGGGTGCTGGCCGGCCTGGGCGTGGACGAGGGCAAGCGCGCCGACTGGCGCGCGCGCGGCATCATCTGAAAAGGACAGCCATGAACGAACCGAGCGCAACCCGCAAGAAGCTGTACATCCAGGACGTGGCGCCCCGGGACGGCTTCCAGAACGAAAAGCAGTTTATCGAGACGCAGGACAAGATCGACTTCATCAACGCATTGTCCCAAAGCGGATTCGCCAAGATCGAAGCCACGTCCTTCACGTCGCCCAAGGCGATTCCGGCGCTGCGCGACGCCGAGGCCGTGATGCACCAGATCGAACGCAATCCGGACGTGGTCTACACGGTGCTGGTGCCTAACGTGCGCGGCGCGCAGCGGGCGCTGGAGTGCAACGTGGACGAGGTCAACCTGGTGATGTCGGTCAGCGAAACCCACAACCGCGCCAACCTGCGCATGACGCGCGAGCAGTCGTTCGAGCAACTGAGCGACGTGGTCAGCGTGGTGCGGGGCAGCCGCGTGGCGGTCAACGTATCCTTGTCCACGGTTTTTGGTTGCCCGATGGAGGGCGACATCAACGCCTTCGACGTGCTGGAACTGGTGGGGCGCTTTGCCGCGCTGGGCGTGGATGGCGTCACCCTGTGCGACACGACCGGTATGGCGTATCCCACGCAGGTGGGCAAGATCGGCCGCGAGGTCCGCCGGCTGTTCCCCGACCTGACCACGACCCTGCACTTCCACAATACGCGCGGCATGGCGCTGGCCAACACGCTGGCGGCGCTGGAGGCGGGCATCGACCGCTTTGACGCGTCGCTGGGCGGACTGGGCGGGTGCCCCTATGCGCCGGGCGCCAGCGGCAATGTCTGCACGGAAGAACTGGTGCACATGCTGGAGCTGATGGGTTACGACACGGGCGTGGACCTGGCGCGCATCCTGGGCATCGCGGCGACCTTGCCCGCGCTGGTCGGGCACGACATCCCCAGCCAGATCCTGAAGGCGGGCCCGCGCCTGACGCTGCATCCGGCGCCCGATTTCGGCGGGTAGCCCCGACGGGGCGGCGGTGTGCTAAGTTGCCGGGAATGCCGCCCGGCCCGGAGCCCGCCATGCTGAAATTCGCCGCCAACCTGTCGATGATGTACCCGGAACACGCGTTCCTGGACCGTTACGCCGCCGCGGCGGCGGACGGCTTTCTGGGCGTGGAATGCATGTTCCCTTACGAGGCCCCCGCGGCCTTCGTCCGCGAACGCATCGATGCGGCCGGCGTGTCGCAGGTGCTGTTCAATGCGCCGCCCGGCGTGGTCAGCCAGGGCGAACGCGGGCTGGCGGCCTTGCCCGGCCGGCAAGCGGAATTCCAGGCAGGAATCGAGCAGGCGCTGTCCTACGCGACGGCATTGTCCTGCTCGAACGTCCACGTGATGGCGGGCTTGGCGCCGGCCGGCGTGCCGCGCGAAGCCCTGCTGGATTGCTACCGCGAGAACCTGGACTGGGCGGCGCGGCAGGCGCGCTCGGCGGGCGTCACCGTGCTGATTGAACCCATCAATACGCGCGACATCCCCGGCTACATCCTCAATCGCCAGGATGACGCGCATGCGGTCGTGCAGGCTGTCAACGCGCCCAATCTGAAGGTGCAGATGGACCTGTACCATTGCCAGATCGTCGAGGGCGACGTCACCGCCAAGCTGCGGGAATACCTGCCGACCGGTCGCGTGGGACACCTGCAGATCGCCGGCGTGCCGTTGCGCCACGAGCCCGATCGCGGCGAACTGGATTACGGTTGGGTGTTCGGCGTGTTGCGCGAACTGGACTACCGGGGGTGGATCGGCTGCGAATACCGGCCGGCAGGCGACACCTCCGCCGGCCTGCGCTGGCTCGCGCCCGCCCGTGGGTGATGGCCGCGATTGCCGCTCTGCGCATGACTTCCCGATGAGGTTTTCCCGAGTTGCCGAGACGGGCGGCTCGCTGTAAATATAATTAATATGTTAACGAATAAAGGCATTCGAATGCCATCCGAGGAGACCAGGTCATGAGCACTAGCAACCTTCGCCGCGCGTTGCTGGCGGCGGCGTTGTCGGCCGCCGCCGCGTTTGCCGCTACCGCGGGGGCGGCGGAATATCCAGACCACCCGATCCGCTGGCTGGTGCCGTTCAGCCCTGGCGGCGGCAGCGACCTTGCCACGCGCATCGTGGCCAAGCACGTGGGCGATACGCTTGGCCAGACGGTGGTGGTCGAGAACCGCCCCGGCGCCGCCACCATCGTTGCCGCGCAGGAAACCGCCCGCGCCGCGCCGGACGGCTACACCCTGATGACGGCAGGCATGAGCACGCTGGCGCTGAACCCGTCCTTGTACAAAAGCCTGCCTTACGATCCGTTCCGTAACCTGTCGATGGTGTCCACGCTGGTGAACCTGCCCATCGTCCTGGTGGCGTCGCCGGCATCCGACCTGACCACCATGACCGACGTCATGATGTATCTGCGCAGCGCCAAGCAGGCCAGCTACGCTTCGCTAGGCGTGGGCAGCCCGCACCATCTGGCCATGGAATTGTTCCTGCAGACCTTCGGCGGGCAGGCCACGGCCATCCCGTACAAGGGCACGCCGCCCGCCTTGCAGGATGTGGCCTCGGGCGTCGTGCCCCTGATGATGGCCGACCTGGCCGCCGCCCGGCCATTGATCCAGGCGGGCAAGCTGCGCGCCATCGCCGTGCCGGCCGCGCAGCGCTCGGCGTTGCTGCCCGACGTGCCGACCTTCGGCGAAGCCGGCGCCTACCCCTTGGAAGCCGCGGCCTGGCAGGGCGTGGTGGCCCCGGCCCGCACGCCCAAGCCTATCGTGGAAAAACTAAGCCGCGCCATCGTGGCGGCGCTGCAGTCGCCGGAGGTGGTCAAGCAATTGACGTTGCAAGGCATGGAACCCGCCGGCAGCACGCCGGATGCATTCTTCAACTATGCGCGTGACGAACGCGACCGCTGGGGCGCGGTGATCCGCCACAAGGGCATATCGGCCGACTGACGGCGCACGCCTTAGTCGGGCGCCGGCACCTGGGCCTTGCGGCTGCGTTGCGCCGTCGCCGCGCAGCCGGCGGATGCCAGGATGATCCCGCAGATGGCCAGCCATTGCGTCTGGGTCAGGTGTTCGTTCAGCACGATCACCCCGGCCAGCGCACCCATCGCGGGCTCCATGCTGAGCAGCACGCCGAAGGTCTTTTGCGGCAGCCGGCGCAGCGCCACCATCTCCAGCGAATAGGGCAGGGCGCTGGACAGGATGCCGACCCCGATGCCGGCCAGGATCAGCTTGGGGTCCAGCAAGGCCATGCCCGCATGGGCTGCGCCCACCGGCAGCGCCACCATCGTGGCGGCCAGCAGGCCCAGCGACGTCGCCTGCCCGCCATGAACATTACCCGCCATCTTGCCGAAGATGATGTAGGCCGCCCAGCAGACCGCGGCGCCCAGCGCGTAGGCGATGCCCGTCGGATCCAGGTCATGGATGGATTGGCCGGTGGGGATCAGCAGTACCAGTCCGGCCAGCGCACACGCGATCCAGACGAAGTCGATCGCGCGCCGTGACAGCACCACGGCCAAGGTCAGCGGCCCGGTGAATTCAATGGCGATCGCCACCCCCAGCGGCAGCGTGCGCAGCGCCATGTAGAACAGCAGGTTCATGCAGGCCAGCGTGACGCCGTACAGGGCGATCTTGGCCGCGTTCTTTTTGGTCAGCGGAAAGCGCCACGGCCGCCAGAACGCGATCAGGATGATGGCGCCGATGACAATGCGGTAGGCGGTCGTGCCCTGCGCGCCCACTGCGGGAAACAGCGACTTGGCGAACGAGGTGCCAATGCACAGCGAAGCCATGGCGCCGATCAGCGACAGGGTGGGGAGCAGGGTGGAGGCCGAGGCGTTTTGCCCGGTGTTCAAGGTGGCGGCGGTCATGGTGGTGGGGTGAAGCTCAAAGCGTTGGGGCGGTGCGCAAAATCAAAAAGGGCCTTGTCCAGCCATCACGGGCCAGGATTCACGGCGGTGGAGTAAAGCACATACAGGGCCAGGCCGACCATGATGGCGCCCAGCAGCCCTTGCTGCGCCCGCAGGAACCACGGATTGCGCCCGACCCAGCCGCGGATCCGCGACGCGCCGAACGCGAAGCAGCTGCCGTAGGGCAGGCTCAGCACCTTCATCGTGATGCCCAGCACCAGCATCTGGACCCAGACCGGCCCGTTTTCCGGCGTGGTGAATTGCGGCAGGAAGGCGATCATGAACAGCAGCACCTTCGGATTCAGCAGATTCGTGATGAAGCCTTGCCAGAAGGCGTCGCGGGCGTCGCCGGGCCGGGCGCTCAGCGACACGTCGGCCGATTGCGCGCAGCGGATGATCGCCTTGACGCCCAGGTAGCCCAGGTACAGACCGCCCGCCGCCTTGATGCCCACGAACAGCGCCGGGAAGGCCCGCAGCACGGACGCCAGGCCCAGCACCACGGCCGGCACCTGGATGAAGCCGGCCGCCACGTTGCCCAGCACGCTATGGAAAGCGGGGCGGAATCCCTGCGTCATGCCGCGGGACAGGGTCAGCGCCATGTCGGGGCCGGGCGTGAGCTTGAGCGCCGCATCGGCGGCGAGGAAAAGCAGGAAAAGCTGGAGTGAGGGCATTGCGGGATACGGCTGGAAATCCCGCGTGGCGGGTGGCAGGCTCTCAGTGTAAGCAAGCCGCCTGAATATTTCCTGCGTCACGAGGGGTGGAAATGAAGTTTCCCGTCGAAATGGGGCCGGATTCCGTCGCGGGCAGGATTAGAATCTGGCGCATAGCCGTATCCGGCCAGATACCCACGCGTTCCGAGCCCCCATGGAACTAGACGATTTCGACCTCCAGATCCTGCAAAGCCTGCAGGAAGACAACCAGCGCACGAGCCAGGACGTCGCCGCGCGCGTGAACCTGTCGCCGGTGTCCTGCCTGCGCCGCATGAAGCGCCTGCGCGAAGCCGGCGTGGTCACGGCCGACGTGTCGGTGGTGGATCCCGCCGCCGTCGGGCGGGGGATCATGATGGTGGTGCTGGTGTCGCTGGAGAGCGAGCGCGCCGACAAGCTGGACCAGTTCAAGCGCGCGATGGCGGGCGCGCCCGAGATCATGCAGTGCCTGTCGGTCACGGGCGAGGTCGATTTCGTGCTGACGCTGACGATGTCCGACATGGGTGAATACGAGGTCTTCGCCCAGCGCCACTTCTGGGGCAACCCCAACGTCAAGCGCTTCTCCACCCTGGTGGTCATGAACCGGGTGAAGCACGGGCTGACGGTGCCGATGCCTACATCGGCTTGAGCCCCAGCGCATCGATCATTTGCCGGTATTTGGCCACCTGCGCCACCGCGTAGGCGTCGGCATCCTGTTGGCTCATCGGCCGCAGCAGCAACCGCCCTTCGGCTTCCATCCGTTCGCGCAAGTCGGGCTGTTCCAGCGCATACCCTACCGCGCGGCGCAAGGTGTCCACGGCAGGCGCCGGCGTGTCTTGCCGCACGTAGTAGCCGCCGGCGATCGTGTAGACGAAGTCCGGAATGGTCCTGCTTTGCGAAATCAGCGGCAGCTTGGCCAGCGGCGCGGGCAAGACGTCGGAAAAAGTGGTCAGGATCTTCAACTGCTGCTGCGCCGCCATGCCTTCCATGGCCTGCTGATAGGGCAGGACGGCGAAATCGACCTGGCGGCCGATCAGGTCCTGCAAGGCGGGCGCCGCGCCGCGATACGGCACGTGCAGGAATTCCGCGCCCACCCGCCGGCCCAGGTACTCGGTCATGATGTGGTACAGGGAGCCTACCCCGACGCTGCCGAAGGTCAGGGGCTTGGCGCCCGGCCGCTTGGCGTAGGCGATGAAATCGTCGACGTTCGATACAGGCAAGTCGGCGCGCGCCAGCAGCACGATGGTGGCTTCGCTGATGGGCTGGGTCAGGCGGAAGTCTTCGGGCGTGTAGCGGGCCGCGGTATTCAGGAACGGGCTGAGGATGACTTCGTTGGCCGACCCGTGCAGGAAGGTATAGCCGTCGGGCGCGCTCGTCAGCACACGGCGCGCGCCCAGCATGCCCGCGCCGCCGCCCACGTTTTCGACGACGACCTGCTGCTTGAGCGCATGGGCGATGTGCACGCCGAACTGCCGCGCCGAGGCGTCGCTGGCGCCGCCGGCCGGATAGGGCACGATCAGGCTCAGGGGTTTGTCGCCGGGATAGTCCGCGGCCTGCGCCAACGGGGCGGCGGCGCAGGCCGCCAGGAAAATGGCGGCCGCCCGGGCCGGTAGGTTCCAACGCATGCTGCTTCTCCCTTGTCATTGCTGTTGTAGAGGCAGCCGGGTTCCCGGACTGCCTCACGCAGTCTAGGCAGCGGCGTTTGTCCGCATCAATGTCGAGCGGCCGCTCGGATCATTGTGAATTCCGCAACGATGCGCGCCGCTGGCGTCGGGGCAGTTTGCTCGCGCGGCCGGCTCGGGCGCGCACGGCCAACGCGCAGACGGTTCAGGCGCGCCGGGGCTCCAGGGCGGGAAAGGTCTTCAGAATGTGGCGCAGCATGCTGGCGGTTGCGGGCGGCAGGTGCCGGCCGGCCAGGCTGATGACGTGCGTGCGGCTGTTGTTCAGGATCGGGTTGGCCAGCGGCAGCGACACCATCTGGCGGAACTGCGCGCCTTTCAGCGGCATGGACAGCGGGTTCACGACATAGCCCAGCCCCTGGCTGGCGAACTCCCACAGGATCTTGAATGAATTGGTCAGCAACGCGGGCTTGAGCTTGACGTTCTCGTCCAGCTCCGCCGCCTGGATGTGCTGGCGAACGCCGAACGATTCATCCATCGCCGCCCAGCCGTGAGGCGCCAGATCCGCCAGCCGCAGAGGGCGGCGCGCGCGCGCCAGCGGGTGGTCTTTGTGCACGTGCACGCGCATCGGCGCGGCGCGGGAATAGTGCGAGCGCAACCGCACATCGTTGGGCGGCTGGAAGGCCAGGGCGATCTGCGCGCGTTCCTCCACGATGCAGCGCACGGTTTCATTGGTGCCAGCGACGTGGATGCTGTAGGTGATGTCGGGATGCTCGCGTACGAAAGAAAGTAGGACGGGTTCCCACAGCATGTCGACGAATCCTTCGCCCAACGCCAGCTCGACGTGGCCGCGGGTGGCGCTCTTCAGGTTGTTGACCTCGGCCTGGAAGGACTCGTTCAGGTCTTGCTGCCGCCGCGCGAACAGCGCCACCAGACGCCCCGCATCGGTAGGCACCACGCCGCGGCCGCGGCGCTCCAGCAAGGTCAGCCCCGTGTCCGCCTCCAGCCGGGCAATGGCGCGGCTGATGGCCGACGGATCGGTATTCAACTGGTCGGCCGCGGCGCGCAACGTGCCGGTCTCGATGACTTGCAGCAGACACAGCGTCCGCTTGAACTCCAGGACATCATCCATCAGGGCTTCCTTGCCGCGGTCTTGGCGTGAGGTTGGATCGTTGCAAAAACCGCATCGATAAGACTTGATCATTGCTATCGGCTTTGTACCCGCGCCTGTCTATAGTCGATAGCCGTATTTCCCCCAAGCCGCTTTACGGAGACCCCGCCCCATGGCCATCGTCGAATCGCCCGTCAACGCCGACCTGCTGCGTCAAATGCGCGAATGGCGGCGCGACCTGCACGCGCATCCTGAAACCGCCTTCTGCGAATTCCGCACGGCCGACCTGGTGGCCCGCGAACTGGCCCGCGCCGGCGCCGTCGTGCACCGCGGGTTGGGCCAGACCGGCGTGGTGGGCACGATGACGCGGGGCGAGGGGCCGGTGATCGGGCTGCGCGCCGATATGGACGCGCTGGACATGCAAGAGCTGGGCGACGCCTCGCACCGTTCGACCATCGCCGGCAAGATGCATGGCTGCGGCCACGACGGCCACACCGCCATGCTGCTGGGCGCGGCCCATCATCTGGCCGGCGACCCGGGTTGGCGCGGCACGCTGCATTTCATCTTTCAACCTGCCGAAGAGCACGCGGGCGGCGGCCTGGCGATGGTGCGCGACGGACTCTTCGACCAGTTCCCGTGCGATGCCGTCTTTGCGCTGCACAATTCGCCCAACTTGCCCTTCGGGACGGTGGCGACCCGCGTGGGCACCGTGATGGCCAACTGCGACACCTACGAGATCACGGTGACGGGCAAGGGCTGCCACGCGGCGCAGCCCGAACATGGCGTCGACCCCATCGTGGCGGCGGCGCAGGTGGTTTGTGCCATGCAAACCATCGTCAGCCGGAACGTGAAGCCCACTGATGCATTGGCGCTCAGCCTTACGCAGATCCATGCCGGCGATACCTGGAACGTCGTGCCCAACAGCGTGTTGCTGCGCGGCAGCTGCCGCACGCTGACCGCCGCCACGCGCGACCTGGCCGAACGGCGGTTGCGCGAGGTGTGCGCCGGCGTGGCCATGACCTCGGGCACGTCGATCGACGTGCAGGTGTTCCGCGGCTATCCGGCATGCGTCAACACCGAGGCCGAAGTGCAATTGGCCGCCCGGGCGGCCGCGCGGGTGGTGGGCGCGGAACGGGTGGACACGGCCTGCACGCCGCGGATGGGCTCGGAAGATTTCGCGTACATGCTCGAGCAGCGTCCGGGCGCGTATGTGTTCGTGGGCGCGGCGCGCCCGGGGCAGGACAATCCGCCTGTGCATAACCCGTACTACGACTTCAACGACGACATCCTGCCCCTGGGCGCGCACTATTGGGTGGAGCTGGTGAAAGAGGCGATGCCGGCATAAGCCGCGACGCCCCGGTTCAGCCCGGGCCGGTGGCCGCTTGGGGCGGCCGGGCCGCCAGGATGGCGCCGGCTTCGTCCGAAATGCTGCGCAAATGCAGGTCGCGCTGCGGGAACGGGATCTCGATCCCGGCCTGCTTCAGCGCCGCGTACATGCCCGTCAGCATGGCGCTGCGGATGTCGATCCAGCGGTCGAAATCGGTGGTCCAGGCGCGCAGGCTGAAGTCCAGCGTGCTGGCGCCGAATCCCATGAACAGCACCACGGGCGCCGGGTCGGCCACGATGCCGGGCGTCTGCCGCGCCACACCGTCCAGCAATGCGATCACCTGCGCAGGGTCGGTGCCGTACGCCAGCCCGACGCTGATTTCGATGCGGCGGCTGCGGTCCAGCATGGTCCAGTTCGTCAGCTTTTCGGACAGCAGCGTGCCGTTGGGGACGATCACGTCGGCGCCTTCGAAAGTCTTGATCCGCGTGGCCCGCATCCCGATCTCGCGCACTTGGCCCGACGTGCCGCTGATGTCCACGACGTCGCCCGGCTGTATCGGGCGTTCGAACATCAGGATCAGGCCTGACACGAAATTGTTCACCACGTTCTGCAGGCCGAAGCCGATGCCCACGCCCAGCGCGCCGAACACGATGGTCAGTTGGCTGGTCTGGAAGCCTGCCGCCGACAGCGCGATGCCCAGGCCCAGCAGCAGCACCAGGTAGTACGTCAGCGACGCGATGCTGTTGCCCACGCCCCGGGGCAGCGCCATGCGGGTCAGCACCTCGTCGTGCAGGATCAGGCGGATGGTGCGCGCGGCCCAGAACGCGATCACTACCGACACCAGGAACACCAGCACGTTGCCCAGGCTGATCGAGATCGTCCCGACGGCCAGCGTATAGGACAGCAGTTCCGCGACGAAAGCGTAGGTCGAGCGCAGCACCCGGAAGCGGTCCATGGCGTAGACCACCCAACCTAAAGCGGCTGCGGCGGTCAGCAGGCGGATCAGCAACTGCACTAGCGGCGGGGCATGTTCGCGCGCCAGCCGGAAGCGGGAGATGCCCTGGCGCGCCAGCAGCAGTTGCAGCAAGGTGGTGATGACCGTTACGCCCGCGTACAGCACCAGTCCGAAGTAGCCGCTGCCGATGACGGCGCTGGTCAGCATTTCGGCCAACGACACATTGCCGAACAGGTTGGCGGCAAGCGATACGCACAGCAGCGTCGCGGCGCCCCAGGCGATGGCCCGCAAGGCGCGCATCTGCCGCGTCGGGGCGATGGGCACCGCCTTGTGGCCGCGGCGCATCAGCCACAGGATGGCGGCTAGCGCGACGGCGGTCAGCGCCACGGTCGAAAGCCGGTAGAACAGCGTGTTGGCCAGGAACAGGAACCCCAACCGTTCGGCCAGGAACAGGCCGGTGATCACGTGGGGCCACTGATCCATCTGCCGCCGGGCCGACGGCGGCAGCAAGCGCAGCACCGGCACGGCAGCCAGCACCAGCGCGACCTGCTGCACCATCAAGGGGGCGTCCGGCTCCAGCGCCAGGACGCCCAGCATGGACAGCAGCAGCCATGTCGACAGGGGCCGGCCCAGCACGCCGGCCGCGGTCTCGCTCATCACGCCCGCCCGGATCGCGTCGCGGCTCTTCCTGGCCAGCCACAGCAGCAGCGGCAAGAGCACCAGCTGCAACACGCGCAGCGCGCGCTGGTTGCCGCTGTCGGCCGCGTTGTAGTCGCGTGCGAAGCGCACCTCGATGTCCAGCCCGGTCCGCAGCAGGGCCATGGTGTCCTTGCCCGAATCCGGCGTGCGGGCCAGGGCCCACAATGGCGGCGAATCCACGCGCATCAGACGGGCGTCGATGTAATCGATGGCCTCGGTCACGGATCGCTGGCCGGTCTTGATCCGTTCTTCGATGGCGTTGGCGCGTTGTTCCAGTTCGGCCTGCTGGGACAGGGGGCCGGACAAGGCCTGTCCGGCCGCGTTCAACTGCGCCAGCACCGCATTCATGCGGTCGGTCAGCGCGGGCGGCAGGCTGGCCGCATCCGCAGCGTCCTTGATGGCCTGCCAGGCGGCGCGCCGCCGAAACAACTCCGCCGCGTCACTGGCGTACCAGGATGTCGCCTGACGCAGGTCGGATTGCCAGCGCGCCAGCCGGTGGGCATCGAAAAGCCAATGCCGCTCCAGGCTTTCCACCCGCATGATAGGCAGGGTGCGCAGCTGGGCTGGCTGGAATTCATAGAGTTTTTCGTCGACGGACTTGGCGATGGTGGCGAGCGCGGGCGAGAACGCCGCACCGGGATCGGCCGCCGTCGCGCGCTGCAGCACGCCTTCGGCGTACCGCAGGTCGGTGTCCGCCCGCAGCGGAATATCCGCCATCTGGATGGCCTCTGGCGGCGCAGGGGCGGGCGCGGCGGGCGGCGAGGCAGTTTGCGCGCTTGCCAGGCCCGGCAGGCCAAGCATCAGTCCGAACAGGCAATGGAGGATTCGTGCTCGGACGCGCATGTTGCGACTCCGTTGGGCTGCGGCGAACCAGGGGGCTACCCACTCTAGCGCATCACCAGTCCGCCGTCCACGAACAGCACTTGGCCGGTCATGAAACCACTCCAGTCGGACGCCAGGAACAGCACGGGGCCGGCGACGTCCTCCGGCCGGGCGATGCGCCTGAGCGGCGTGGCGTCGATCAGTTGTTCGCGGAACGACTCCTGGGTGCTGCCGCTGGCCTGGGTCGGGTAGACCAGGCCGGGGGCGACGCAGTTCACCCGAATCCCGTAGGGGCCCAGCTCGGTGGCCAGATTGCGGCTGAACGCCACCAATGCCGCCTTGGCGGTGGTGTAGTCGTGATACGGCACCACCGGATGATCGACCAGGTTGCTGGCGATGTTGACGATGGTGCCTTGCGCGCGCTGCTTGAAATGCGGCAGTGCGGCGCGGCAGACGTTGAATGCCGCGCCGACCGCGCCGTCGAATTGCGATTGGTAGTCCTGCCAGGCGATGTCGCCGAACGCGGTGCGCTGCCGGGGATCGAACGCGTAATGCCGCAAGGCGTTGTTGACCACGACATCCAGCCGGCCCGCGTCCTGCACGATGCCGTCCACCATGGCGCGCACCGCCTCCGGCGAGCCGACATCGGCCTGCACGGCCCAGGCGTCGCCGCCGGCGGCCTGGCATTGCGCCACCACGGCCTCGGCCGCCTCGGCATTGCTCAGGTAGTTGACGACCACCGTCGCGCCTTCCCGCGCAAAGCCGCGCGCGATCTCGGCGCCGATGCCGCGGCTGGCGCCGGTCACCAGCACTACCTTGCCTGTGAACTTCAGGGCGGCGCTCATGTCAGGCCGCCGGCAGCAGGCTGGCGTCGACGGAGGCGGACACGTCGATGCGGTGCTGGATCAGGCCCAGCGCGTGATAGGCATCGGCCGCCTTTTGCAGCAGGTCCAGATCCAGCGTGCCCAGCGGCCGGCCGTCGGCGGCGATCGACGCGGCATTGCGCAGCCGGATCACTTCCAGGTTGATGGCGCGGTCGGTGCCGTCGATGGCGCGCTTGCCCGCCAGCGTGGCGGCTTCCTCCGGCTGGGCGATCATCCATGCGGCGCTGTCGCGGTAGGCCTTCAGGAACGCCCGCAGCAGCGGCTGCTTCTGTTGGAGGACCTGCTCACGCACCACGAACAGGTCGCTGGACACGTTGAGGGTGTCGGCGACGTTCATCACGTTGACGTCGCCCAGGCCGCGCCGGCGCCCCACGAGCAGCCCGGTGTCGGTGGCCGCGGTGGCGTCGACCTGGCCTTGCAGCAGCGGCGCGAAGTTCAGCACGCCCGTCACCACGATTTCAACGTCGGCTTCGGTCAGGCCGGCCTGGTGCAGCAGCACCAGCAGGTTCTGGCGCGTGCCGCTGGCCAGGCTGTAGACGCCGATGCGCTTGCCCTTCAGGTCCGCCGGCCGCGTGATGCCGGCCGACTTCAGCGACACCACGTTGAAGACGTTCTGCGGATAAATGTCGTAGATGGCGCGCAGCTTCTCGCCCTTGTCCAGGGCCATGAAGAACGAGCCGGGATCGGTGAAGGCCACGTCGGCCTGGCCGCTGAGGATGTTGCGGATGGCGTCGCCGCCGCCCGCGCCCGGCAGGTAGACCAGTTCCACGCCCTGCGCCTTGAAAAAGCCCTTGTCGGGTTCGGCCAGCAGGTTGGTGATTTCGCTGATGGGCTTGCTCCAGCCGGCCAGCGTGACCTTGCCGGAGGTGGCGGCTTGGGCGGTCTGGGCGCCTTGGGCGCGCGCGGCCAGCGGCGTCAGCGATGCCGTGGCGAGGCTCGCGGCCGCGGCCAGCAGCGCGCGGCGGGTAGGGGACGGGAGCATGGGAAGAGTCCTGGAAAATGTCATGGATGATCGGCGTAGGGGCGCAGCAGGCGCCGCTCCAACACCAGCGTGGCCTGATAGCCCAGCAGCCCGATGGCGGCGATGGCTGTCAGCGCCGCGAACATGAGGGGCGTGTCCATCATGCCTTGCGCGGCGATGATGACGGCGCCCAGCCCGCGGCTGGCGCCGATGAATTCGCCCACCACGGCGCCGACCAGCGCCAGCACCAGCGCCACGCGCAGCCCCGCCAGGATGCCGGGCAGGCCCGCGGGCAGCTTCAGGCGCAGCAAGGTCTGCGCGCGCGAGGCGCCCAGCATGCGGAACAGTTGCAACCGGTTCGGATCCACCTGCCGCAGGCTGGTCAGCGTGTTTTCCATCAAGGGGAAGAAGCAGATCAGGGCGGTCATCACCACGGTGGGCGCCATGCCGAAGCCGAACCACAGCACGAACAGCGGCGCCAGCGCCAGCTTGGGCACGACCTGGCTGATGATGACGTAGGGCTTGAGCACGCGGTCCAGCAAGGCCGATTCGGCCAGCGCCACGCCCATCGCCAGGCCGGCCGCGCCGCCCAGCGCCAGCCCCAGCAGCATTTCGGCAAGCGTGGCGCCGATGTGCGGCCACAGATAGCCGGTAGCAAGGCTGGTCCACAGCGTCCTGGCCACGGCGGAAGGGGCGGGCAGCACCAGCGCGGAAATGCCCGCCTGCCGCACGGTCGCCTCCCAGGCGCCTACCAGGACGACAAGCAGCGCGACCGCCAGAAGGCGCGAATTGAGGGCCTGCTTCATGCGCGGGCCCCGTTCATGGATGCGAATACTTGCGCGCAATACGCATTGAAGGCGGCGCCGTGCCGCATGGACTGCGTGCGCGGCGAGGGCAAGTCCACGTGCAGGTCCGCCACCATCCGGCCCTGGTGCATGACCGCGACGCGGTCGCCCAGGTAGACGGCTTCACTGATGTCGTGCGTGACGAACAGCACGGTCGTCTTGCGCAGGCGGCACATCCGCATCAGGTCGTCCTGCAGCTCGCCGCGGGTAATCGCGTCTAGCGCTGCGAAAGGCTCGTCCAACAGCAGCAGGGCCGGCGCAAGGATCAGCGCCCGCGCCAGCGCCACCCGGCTTTGCTGGCCGCCGGACAATTGGCGAGGGTAATGCTCGGCATGGTCGGACAGGCCCAGCATCGCCAGCAGTTCGTGCGCGTGCGCGGTGTCCTCCGAAGACGGGCGACGTTGCAGCGACACCGGCAGCAGCACGTTGTCGATGACGCGGCGCCATTCCAGCAGCGTGGGCGCCTGGAACACGTAGCCCAGTTGCGGGCCGGGGGCGGCAGGCGCGCCGTCCCACAGGCGGATGTGGCCGGACTGCGGGGTGAGCAGTCCGGCGGCCAGCTTCAGCAGAGTCGTCTTGCCGCAACCGCTGCGCCCGACCAGGCAATGGAATCCACCGACCTCCAATCGCCAATCGATACCGTCGACGATGGGCGGCCGGCCAGGATAGGTGTAGACCACCCGTTCGATGTCCAGAAAAGGCAGGGCCGAAGCGGTGCTCATGGTTCGTAGGACGCGAACGGATCGGCGGCGGCTTCGGCGGATTGCTCGATTTCGGTCATGCGGACCAGATCCAGCAGATTGAAGCGGCCATCGTGGTGCCAGCCGGCCTCGGGCACGCTCATCGCGCCGATGGCGCTCACGCGGGTCACGCCTGCCGCGCCCAGTTGCTCGGCCAGCCGGTACAGTTCTTCCGGCGTGGCGGCTACGCCGGCCGTCTGCAGGAATTCGCGGCGGGCCGCCACCTGCGGCGCCACGTCGTCCAGCGCGTCGATGCCGGCTACCGTGATGCTGCGCTGCAGAGCGGTCGGCGCCAAAGAGGGCGCCTTATCGACATAGGCCACGCTCCATGCCGTTTCCATGTCGCCGATCAACGCATCCGCGCCGTCGGGAGTCAGCGTCCATTCGATCGACTGCCGCCATTTCGCCACGGCGGCCGATTCTTCCAGGTCCAGCGCGCGCCGCGGAAAGCGACGCTGCAGATTCGATAGCTCGCCGGCCAGGTAGCCGGCGAAATCGCGCGGCGAGACCGGGCCGCCGCGTTGCACATAGAACACGTGCGGCGAATAGCAGCCTTGCTGGTCGTAGCGCATCACGTCCCACGCCGCGCGGCGAGCCAGGGCGGGCGCCTTCTGGGCATCCAGCGCCATTGCGCTGACTACGCCGAAACCCAGCTTGTGCCCGTGCGCCAGAAAGCGTGCGGTGACCGGCAGGCGGCGCTGGATGGCGTGCAGCGCCTCGTTGCCGCCGTAGGCCACGACCGTATCGGCCTGGGCGTAGAGCGCGGACGCGTCTTCGTCGCCCGCGCCACGCCACCACACCACGGCCAGGCAATCGGCCAGTGGCGGGTGCACCTCGGCCAGCAACCGGGCGAACCAGCCCGCGAACAATGGCTCGGCGCTGGGCATTTTTCCGATGTTGCCGGCCTTCACCAGCAGGCCGCAGACCAGGCTCCACAACGCCAGCGCGGGCACGTTGCCGGCCCAACTGTGCGCAAGCAGTTGCGGGCCATAGGCGCGCACCGCGCCGCCCTTGGCGGCAGGCTGGAAGCCGTCCAGCACTTTGGGGTTGGCGAAATCTTCGGCTACGAAGCGGTGCAGTTGCGGCGCACGAAACGTCTTGAAAAAGCCGGTCAGGCCCAGGCGCACCATCTCGGCGTCGTAGCCGCTGACGATCGGCAACAGCGCGTCGGCCTGCCGCCGGTACGGGTCGTTCGGATCCAGCAGCCGGGCGATGGCGCGGTCGATGACGGCAATGATCTCCGACACCGTCATGGTCTTCAGATGCTGCGCGCTGGCGCGTTTGACGCGCTCGGCAAGCGCCTGCATCTGCAGCGCGGTCAACACCGGCACCGCGACGTCGACGCGCTGGCCGTCCTGCTCGAACGGCAAGACTTGCCATTGGACATCGGCCGGGGAAAGTCCCGGCAGATATCCCGCCTCGACGCGAAAGGTCTTCATGGCGTGGCCGACCGGATGAATTCTTCCACCGCCAGCGAGCAGCCTTTAGCCTGCGCGCCTTCGGCGCGGCCCAGCAGCAGGAAGCCGCCGTCTGCCGGCTGCCCGACGTCTTCCGTCAGGATGGTGTTGACCGAGTTGAAGTTGCCCAGGTCGCAATGCGCCAGGATGCCGCGCTCACCTGCCGGCACCGTGCGGCCGGTGGCCGGATCGACCAGGCGCGAACGGATCCAGTGCGGGCCCGATTTGACCGACGGCACGACGGCGTTGCCGTTGTCGTAGAACTGCGTGCTGAGTTCGGTCATGCCGTACATGTTGATGCACAGCGCGCGCGGCACGCCCAGGAGTTCCGACAGTTCCGAATAGAACATGTCCAGCGGCAATTCGCGCGACTGGCCCTTGTAGCCGCCGGTATCCAGGATGCGGCTCCCGGGCGGCAGGCGGAACGCGCGGCCTTCCTTGCGCAGCGCATCGATGACGTGCACGAAACTGAAGCTGGCGCCCAGCAGAGCATAGGGCTCGCCCCGGTGCTCGGCTTCTTCCAGCCGGCGCCACAGGCCGTCCAGGTCGATCCCCTGCGGCGACATGAAATAGCGGCTGTCTTCGGTGCCAAAGGCGGATTTCGCCAGCGCCAGATAATGCGCCAGCGACGAATTGGGCATCGCGATTTCATCGGGGAACAAAATGCCCATCGGCAGGCGAGGCGTGCCCTGCATGACGCGCTTGTCGAAATTGCGGGTCATGGACAGGTCGTAGACGTCCAGATGCGGATGGAAGTGGCGCCCGCGCATATCGGCGCGCGTCGTGCCGCTGGTCATGAACACGCGCTCATCGGGCCGGGGCGGCTCGCAGCGCAGCTCCATCGCCTTGAAGGCATCGATGGGCACGGCCGGAATGTCGCTCCACGTCTTCACGTTGCGCACGGTCGCGCCGCGACGCTGGCAGAAGCTGCGATAGGGCGCGCTGGCCCCGTACTGATAGGCGAAAAGCTGCAGCGCAAGCTGATCGAACTGTTCGTCGGTGCAGCCGTCCTGGGCAATGAATTCGAGTAGGTCCGCGACCGGCGGGGCGACGTTGTTCATGGGCGTTCGTTGATTCCAGTACAGGGAAGCTCCGAAGCCCGCCTGCGCAAGCGGCGCAGGGGCGCGGCAGGACAAGGCGAATGCTCTTCTTACGCCGGCATGAACCGGGTCAAGTTCGCGGGTCTGAATCTCAGCACTGGCGTGCACCCCGGAGCAA